>DASTEM010000080.1:0-3418 GCA_035709545.1 Gaiellaceae bacterium
GCGGTCGTGCGAGTAGAGCCGGGTGATGTCGGCGACACTGACTCGACCCGGGTCGTGCGACACGAACGCGACCTCGTTCCCGGCCGCGACCACGCCCTCCTCGACGACCGAGACGTAGAAGCCGGTCCGGCCGCTTGCCAGGAAGCGCTTCACCATGTCGGCGCGGCCGAGCCGGACCGACAGCTTGAAGCAGGGGAGCCGGGGCTGGGTAACTGCAAGCAGAGCCGAGCCCGCACGGAGGACGTCTCCGATGTGGATGCCGTCCTCGCGTGGCAGGCCCGCGATCGTAAGGTTCTCGCCGAACGCGCCCCAGCCGAGATCGGCCTCCGGCAGCTCATCTCTCCAGAGCTCGTAGTGCTCGGCGTGGTAGACGTAGACGGCCTTGCTCGGGCCGCCGTGAACCGAGAGGTCGGCCTGCGCGTCGCCCTCGAGGTTCAGGCGACTGACGGTCACGGGACCTTCGACCGGCTCCTTGAAGATCGACGTCGTGACGAGGTCGCCACGCCACTCGACCTCCCGCGGCCGACCCACGTTGACCGAGGCGATCTCCACGCGACAGGACAACGTCGGCTCCGGTCAGTCGCATTCCGCCGGGCACACTTCGGCCGTGCGATACCTGTGCGCGGTCGGATTCATCCTGCTTCTGGCGTCACCTGCGAATGGAGCCGGCGTGCCCGTCATCGTCATCGATCCCGGCCACGACCTGCGCGCGAACCCCGCAACCGAGCCGATCGGTCCTGGTTCTGAGAAGCGCAAGATCAAGGACGGCGGTGGCACGCGAGGCGTCGTTTCCGGGCTCACCGAGGCCCAGTTGAACATGCGCGTGGCGCTCCGACTACGCATGCTCCTCGAGAAGGCCGGCATCCGCGTTGTGATGACCCGGACGAAGACGGCCGGCACGAGCGTCGGCAATATCGCACGGGCTCGGGTCGCGAACGCAGCCGGCGCGGCGCTCTTCCTCCGGATCCACGCCGACGGCTCGACCGACCGCAGCGCCCGCGGGACGCACACGCTGTACCCGGCGCTTCGCCGTGTGTGGACGGGTGACGTCTACGGGGAAAGCAAGCGTGCGGCGCGAATCGTGCAGGCGGAGCTCGTGCGCGCTCTCCGCTTTCCCGACCGTGGGCTCCAGGAGCGATCCGACTTCACCGGCTTCAACTGGGCCGACGTGCCCGTGATCCTCGTCGAGCTCGGGTTCCTGACGAATCCGACCGAGGATCGGCTGCTCGCTACGACCGCCTACCAGCGACGCGCTGCGCGTGGGCTTTGTCGCGGCACCCTGAGCTTCCTCGGGCGCGCGAAGCTCGAGTGCGGACCAGCGTGAGGTCGTCTCTAGGATACGCGGGGTGGGCACAAGCACCCACGACCCTTCCGGCGTCCTTACGGCGATCGAGAGCTCGGATCGGTTCCTCGTGCAGCAGGTGTTCAAGCCGATAGGGAACGAGTACCGGATCAGCGTTCCCGCGCCCGGATCGACCGAGGAGGGGCGCGCGCTGCTCTTCGTCAAGCAGAAGAAGCTCTCGATCAAGGAGGACATCCGCTTCCGTGTGTCTGAGGACGGGCCTCACCTGTTCATGATCAAGTCGAAGACGGTGTTCGAGTTCCGTGGCCGCCACGAGGTGCTCGATGCCGAAGGGCAGGTGATTGGCCAGTTGGAAAAGGACTTCGGCAAGTCCCTCATTCGCAGCCATTGGCACGTACGCGACGCTGCCGGCACGGAGCTGTTCGAGGCTCACGAGGCCAGCTGGGTCTTTGCGCTTCTGCGCCGATTCGCAGGCATGGTCTCGGACTGGCTCGCTGCGCTCACATGGCTGCCGTTCAACTTCCTGCTCGTTCGTAACGGCCAGCAGGCAGGCACGTATCAGCGTGTGCTCGGCAAGCTCCGCGACCGGTACGTGCTCGAGCTCGGGCCGGGCTTGGAGGGAGTCGACCGTCGCTTAGTGATCGCGTTCGCCGTCGCGCTCGACGCACTCCAAGATCGCTAGCCGCCGGCTCTGGCCGGTGCGAGCAGGAGCACGCGAACGCCGCTCGCGCGGGGAGGGTCCGGCTATCGTGCATCCGGCGAGCTCGCCGCGACTGCCGAGCACCGCAAGGATCGGACGAAGAGAGGAACGTAATGGGCGCGAAACGACAGCAGACGATGGCGAAGGTGGCGCGCGAGCGAGCGGTAAAGGAGCGTCGCGCGCGCAAGCTCGAGAAGAAGCAGGCCAAGAAGTTCGCTGCTGAGCTCGGCGAACCGATGCCGGACGAGATCGAGCGACCGCTTCTGCCGGACCTGAACGCGCGGTACGTCGACGGCGGCCCGCCCGAGCCCGTTGCCCCCGCGCTGTCCGACGAGCCTTCGGATTCATAGCGCCACATCACGGCGATGGCTGAATGACTGCTGCGATGGCGGCTTCGGCCAGCTCCCACCAGGCTCAGCACGATCACAGGCGCGGACAGCTGTTCATCGCCCTTGCCGCGATCGCGTGGTCCAGCGCTGGATTCTTGCAGCGGGAGCTTTCCGTCGACACTGCGACACAGCTCGCCGGACGCGCGTTCTTCGCGTTCTTGGCGCTCTTTGTTTTCGTCGCCGTTTTGAATCGTGCCCGACCGTTTTCGGCCTTCCGCTCCATGGGCGTAGCCGGGCTAGCGGTCGCGGTGTGCACGGCGTTCGCGTCGGGCTTCTTCATCGTCGCCCTCAACCACGCGAACGTCGCAAACGTGCTCTTCATGCAGGCGGTCGCACCGATCGCCGCGGCGCTCCTCGCGTGGGTGGCGCTCAGCGAGTCGATCTCGCGTCGATCGTGGATGGCCATGGCGATCGCCGTTGTCGGCGTCGCGCTGATGGTCGGCGGCGCGGGTAGCGGCGGTGTCATCGGAGTCGGCTCGTCACTTGCGATGACGCTCGCCTTCGCGGTGGCCCTCGTCATCACCCGACATCGGCGAGACGTGTCGATGGCACCGGCGATCTGCTTGTCGCAGCTTCTCGTTCTTCTTGCGATAGCCCCGCTGGCCAGCTTCGGGACTGTCGGTGAGCACGATCTGACTTTCCTCGTACTGCTCGGTGTCGGACAGATGGGCCTCGGGCTCGCTTTCCTCACGATCGGCGCACGGTTGATACCGGCGGCGGAGGTCGCACTGATCGCGCTGCTCGAGGTCGTCCTCGCGCCTCTCTGGGTGTGGATCGCGATTTCGGAGAGACCGGCGCCGGCCGCGATCGCAGGCGGGCTCGTCGTAATCCTCGCGGTCGTGCTGCAGACGACGCAGAAGACGCGAGTGACGGCAGTCCGCGGCGCGGTCGCAGCACCCGAAGCCGCTCGCTAGCGAGTCTTCGACCGCTGTTGGATAGCGTGCGTCCCATGGGCGACGAGACGAAGAACGACAAGAGCGAGGCCAAGCCCGACCACGAGCCGCCTGTGGGCGCGGAGACCACCGG
>DASTEM010000081.1:0-4904 GCA_035709545.1 Gaiellaceae bacterium
GCCGAAGTAGATCTCCGAGCACTCCGGACCGGGGAAGGCCAGGAACCCCGGGTACGACTGGAAGCGCGATGACGTCCACTCCCAGACATCCCCACTCATCTGGACGCAGCCCACGGGGCTAACGCCGCCTGCGTACGAGCCGACCGGCGCTGGGGAGAAGCGCAGGCGATCCAGGCTCGCCTCGAAGCCCATCCACTCCTGGCCCCATGGATAGCGGAACTTCCCCTCGTGGTCATGCCAGCCCGCAGCCCGCTCCCACTCGATCTCCGTCGGCAGTCGCTTCCCCGCCCAGCGCGCGAACGCGTCGGCCTCGTACCAGGACACATGCTGAACCGGCTCGTCCGGCGGTAGCGGCTCGCGGCGCCCGAACCGCACGCGTTGCCACTCGTCGTCCTCCTCCCAGTACAGCGGCAGGGAGACGCCTTCGCGTTCTCGCCAGTCCCAGCCCTCTGGGCTCCAGACCCGCTTCGCGTGGTACCCCCGGTCCTCGACGAACTCGGCGAAGTCGCGATTCGTGACCGGCGCACGATCGATCCAGAACGATCGCAGCTCGATCTCGTGCGACTCGAGCTCATTGTCGTACGCCCACGGCTCGTACACGGCGCCGAGCACGAACGAGCCGGCCGGGACGTGAATCTCGACGGGGCCGCCGGGCGCGGTGTCCGGAGTAGTCGGCTTGGGCACGGGATACTCGGTTCCAGTCCGTAACTGGACCGTCTGGAGCATCGCCTCCTGGTGCTGAAGCTCGTTCTGGATGACGAGGCCGAACACGAACCTGTGTCGCAGGAGCGCGTTCGGGGCGTCGAGATCGAGATGCTCGAGTGCGCCGAGTACGCTCGTTCGCACGTCCTCGGCGTATGCCCGCACGGCTGCGGGGCGCAGCGGCGGGAGAGCCGGATGGTCGTGCTCGTGCCGCAGGGCCTCCTCGACCTCCCGGTGGCGTTCGGAGACCGAGGGAGTCCCGTTAAGGCTGCGGAGCAGCCAGAGCTCCTCAAAGGCCGCGACATGCGCGTACTCCCACACGATCGGAGACGTCAGCACCGAGGCCTGAGCGACGAGCTCGTCGTCCGCGATCGGCTCGAGCAATTGCTGCGTGCTTGCGCGCGCCCGCTCGAGAGCGTCGCGAATCTCGAGCTGCGCTTCCATGTCACAACTGTGCCGGAGGCGGCGGCTATCCGGAACCGCCGTTCGGGTGAGGTTGCTGGTCCCGGCGCTGTTGTCGCCGGGCAGTTCCCGGCGCCTCGGCTAGCCTTCGCTGCTCGTCGTTAGAGAGGAGCCGGTGGGATGAGCGAGACGCAGAACGGCGCGGTTGTCGTCGCGCGGGATGTCAACCGCCGCTACGGAGAGGGTGAGACGGCTGTGGACGCGCTACGTGGCGTCTCGGTCGACATCGATCGCGGTCGGCTCACGGCGGTCATGGGCCCGTCGGGCTCGGGCAAGTCGACGCTGATGCACATCCTCGCCGGCCTGGACAAGCCCACGTCCGGCTCCGTCGAGGTCGCGGGTACGGAGATCACGACGCTCGGCGACAACGACCTCACGAAGCTGCGCCGCGAGCACATCGGCTTCGTCTTCCAGTTCTTCAACCTGCTTCCGATGCTGAACGCGCGCGAGAACATCACGCTGCCGCTCACGATCTCGGGCGAGAAGCCCGACGAGGGCTGGGTCGAGCAGGTCGTAGAGGACGTCGGGCTCGCAGACAGGCTCTCGCATCGTCCGGCGGAGCTGTCGGGCGGACAGCAACAGCGCGTGGCGATCGCCCGCGCGCTCGTCTCGCAGCCGACCGTGCTCTTCGCAGACGAGCCGACGGGCAATCTCGACTCCTCGACCGGGCACGAGATCCTCCAGCTCCTGCGCGCCTCGGTCGACACGCGCGGGCAGACGACTGTGATGGTGACGCACGACGGGCGGGCGGCGGCGATCGCCGACCGCATCCTCTTCCTCGCCGACGGTCTCATCGTGCGTGAGCTGCGCGGCGCGAGCGCGCACGAGGTCATCCAGGCGATGGAAGAGCTCGACACGTGACGCGTTTTGCCATCCGCGGCCTGTTGAGCCGCAAGCTGCGGACGACGCTGACGGCTGTAGCGATCGTACTCGGCGTCGCGATGATCAGCGGTACGTACGTCCTCACGGACTCGATCGACCAGGCGTTCGATCGCGTCTTCGGCGAGATCCGCGAGTCGTCGAGCGCGGTCATCACCGGGAAGTCGGCGTTCGACCTCTCGGGTGGCAGTGGCGTCACGGAGCCGACGTTCGACGAGGGCCTCCTCGAGGAGGTACGTGCGCTTCCAGGCGTCGCGGAGGCGGAGGGGAGCGTCGACTCCGAGGCGACGCAGCTCATCGGAGACGACGGTAAGGCGATCGTCTCCGGAGGCGCGCCGAACATCGGGTTCTCGATCGACGACGGCGATTCGCCGTTCAACCCGCTGATGCTCCTCGAGGGGGAGTGGCCCGGTCCCGACGAGGTGGCGATCGACAAGGAGACGGCGGCCGAGCAAGGCTTCGAGGTCGGGGAGACGATCGGCGTCCAGGCGGAGGGGCCTGTCCAGCGGATGCGCCTCGCAGGGATCTACCAGTTCAGCTCTGGGCTGACGATCGGAGGCGCGACGCTCGCCGGCTTCGACCTACCGACCGCCCAGCGGCTCTTCGGAAAGGTCGGGAAGCTCGACGAGATCGCGATCGCCTCGAAGCCGAACGTCACATCCACCGAGCTCGTGGTCCAGATCCAGGAGATCCTCCCGCGTGGCACGCAGGTGAAGACCGGTGAGGAGCAGGCGCAGGCTGATGCGGAGGAGACAAACGAGTTCATCTCCTTCCTTCAGACCTTCCTGCTCGCGTTTGCCGGGATCGCGCTGTTCGTCGGCTCGTTCGTGATCGCCAACTCGCTGTCGATCACGATCGCGCAGCGCACTCGTGAGTTCGCGACCTTGCGGACGATCGGAGCGACGAATCGGCAGGTCCTGGGCTCAGTCCTCGTCGAGTCGCTCGTCGTCGGCACGGTCGCTTCGGTCGTGGGACTCTTCCTGGGGCTGCTCCTGGCGAAGGGTCTCTTCCAGCTCTTCGATGCGGTCGGGTTCACGCTGCCCAACACTGGGCTCGTCTTCGAGCCGCGAACCATCGTCGTGGCGCTCGCGGCGGGAATCGTCGTCACCGTCGTCGCGAGCGTCTACCCCGGGTTCCGCGCGACGACGGTGCCGCCGATCGCGGCGGTTCGCGAGGGCGCGAGCCTGCCCGGGGAGCCGCTCGACGCCGTACGAGGAACGCTGCGTGGCGCGCTGCTCACGGCAGTCGGAGTGGTCATCGGGGTTCTTGCGATCTCGACGACCCCCGGCAGCACGCTTCTCTCGATCCTGCTCGCCGTCCTGGGCCTGCTCATGATCATCTTCGGATGCGCGCTCTTCCCGTTACGCACGCTGGGGGCTGGTGTGTCATGCGGCCTCGGTTTCGCCGCGCTCGTGTACGGCCTGTTCGTCCCGGGGCTCGGAACGACGAGCGTCCTTCTCTGGATGGGCGTGGGCGTGCTCCTCGTCTTCTTCGGCGTCGCTCGCGTCACCACGCGGCTGATACCGGGGCTCGCCTCGGTGATGTCACCGGTAGCGCGCTGGTCTGTGTTCGTCCTCAGCGTGCTCGTGTGGCCGTTCTTCACGCTCCCGTACTGGCTTCTCCGGCGCGGGGCATGGGGGCCGGGTGGAGCCACCGAGCGTGTCGGCACCTTCGTAGTCGGCGGGCTGCTCAATCCCCTCCTCCTCGCGATCGTTCTCTTCATGGTCGTCAGGAAGGCCTTGTCTCGCTGGCGCCCTGAGTGGCCGGCCGAGTTCCCGGGCGTCGTGCCGGACGCGTCGACTGCCGGCGTGGGCCGCGAGAACTCGAGGCGCAACGCCCAGCGCACGGCGTCCACCGCAAGCGCGCTGATGATCGGCCTCGCGCTCGTGACCCTCGTCGCAACGCTCGCGGCGGGGATCGTGCAGACCTTCCGCGGCGCGGTCGACGACCTCTGGAAGACCTCCGACTCGGACTACGGCGTCACCGCGCAGAACAACTTCTCGCCGATCCCGGTCGACGCTGCGAACGCTGCCGCGCAGGCTCCAGGCGTCATCGCCGTCATGAACGTCCGCACGGGTGAGGTCCGCGCGTTCGACAAGACGATCTTCGCGACCGCCGTGGATCCGACGGCGCGCGAGCTCATTACGCTGAAGTGGAAGGACGGCTCGCAGGACGTCCTCGCGAACCTGGGCGAGGACGGCGCGTTCGTCGACGACGGTTATGCCGACGACAACGAGCTCGAGGTCGGGTCGACCATCGACGTGATCTTCCCGGACGGGACGACGCAGACGTTCAGGATCGACGGCATCTTCGACCCCCCAACCGGCGGCTCTCCGTTCGGGAACATCACTATCTCCACAGCGGCCTGGGACGCGAAGGTCGAGAGCCCGCGGAACCTCTACACCTTCATTGCGCTCGAGGGTGACGTGACAGACGAGAACACGGCCGCGCTCGAGTCCGCGCTTGCCGACTACCCGAACGCCAAGGTGCAGACGCGGCAGCAGTTCATCGACAACCAGATCTCGGGCCTGAACTCGGTGCTCAACATCCTGTACGTCCTCCTGGCGCTCTCCGTGCTCGTGAGCCTGTTCGGGATCGTGAACACGCTCGTCTTGACGGTCTTCGAGCGGACGCGTGAGATCGGGATGCTCCGCGCGATCGGCATGACGCGGCGTCAGGTGCGGCGCATGATCCGGCACGAGAGCGTGATCACGGCTCTGATCGGCGCGGCCATCGGGATCGTTCTCGGCGTCGTGCTGGCCGTGCTCCTCATCGCGCGTGTGGAGTTCATCGACTTCGCGTTCCCGACGACGCAGATCGTCGTGTTCGTGATCGCGGCGGTACTCGTCGGCATCGTCGCC
>DASTEM010000082.1:0-2992 GCA_035709545.1 Gaiellaceae bacterium
ACGGTCCACGCTCCCGCGCCTTCGATGTCGAAGACATACGTGTTGTTCATACCGGCGATGCGATCAGCGGGCACCCGCGCGGCGAGACCCTCGAAGAACTCCTGAACGCTAGGCATCGTCTGTCTCTCCTCTCGCTGGAACCGGGCGGAGCCTACCGCGCGGCTACCATCCGCGCCGCGTGGACTTCGACCTCACTCCCGAGCAGGAGCTGATCCGCGACACAGTCCGAACGTTCGCGCGAGAGCGAGTCGAGCCCGTCGCCGCCGTGCTCGACCTCGAAGGACGGTTCCCGTACGAGCTCGTCGCGGAGCTCGCTTCGCTGGGGCTCATGGGGATTCCGATACCCGAGGAATACGGCGGCGCCGGCGGGGACACCCTCTCCTACGCCGTAGCGATCGAGGAGCTCACGCGTGTCGACTCCTCCGTGGCGATCACGGTGGCCGCGCACACCTCGCTCGGGACGATGCCGATCCTGCTCTACGGGACAGACGAGCAGAAGCAGCGCTGGCTCCCTGATCTCGCATCGGGCAGGCGGCTCGCCGCATTCGGCCTCACCGAGCCGGATGCAGGCTCCGATGCCGGCGCGACGCGCACGACCGCCGAGCCGCGCGACGGGACGTGGGTGATCAACGGATCGAAGCTCTTCATCACGAACGCCGGTACCGACATCACGTGGGGAGTCACTATCACGGCCCGCACCGGGGACGACGAGATCTCGAGCATCGTCGTCGAGAACGGGACGCCCGGCTACGCGATCTCGGCGCCGATGAAGAAGCTCGGCTGGCGCGCATCCGACACGCGGGAGCTCTCGTTCGAGGACTGTGCCGTACCCGAGGGAAACCTGCTCGGGGAGCGAGGAGCCGGGTTCCGCCAGTTCCTCGAGATCCTCGACGGGGGACGCATCTCCGTGGCCGCGATGGGCGTCGGGCTCGCGCAGGGCGCCTACGACCTGGCGTACGCCTACGCCAAGGAGCGCGAGCAGTTCGGCAAGCCCATCGCAACGTTTCAGGCGATCAGGTTCAAGCTCGCCGACATGGCGACGGAGATCGAGGCAGGCCGGACGATGGTCTACAGGGCCGCCTGGCTCAAGGACCAGGGTCGCTCGTTCGCGCGCGAGGCGGCGATGGCGAAGCTGTTCACGGGCGAGCTCTCGAATCGCGTCGCGAACGCCGCGCTCCAGATCCATGGCGGCTTCGGCTACATGGACGAGTCGGCGATCTCGCGCCTGTACCGCGATCAGAAGATTCTCGAGATCGGCGAGGGCACGAATGAGGTGCAGCGGATGGTCATCGCTCGCCATCTCGGCTTGTAGCGCTGCTCTCGCGCTAGGCCTCGTCTT
Source organism: Gaiellaceae bacterium (assembly GCA_035709545.1). GTDB lineage: Bacteria > Actinomycetota > Thermoleophilia > Gaiellales > Gaiellaceae > GMQP-bins7. The sequence continues at coordinate 1,340 of DASTEM010000082.1, forward strand.
CGCAGCTACGACCTCCGCGCACGTCACCGCGTCGCCGCCGTTCATCGCCACCGGTGGCGGCGCAACCCTGAGCCTCGCCACGCCCAACGAGCGAGACGTCGCCATGACGGGCTTCAGCGTTACCGTGCCCGACGGCTTCGAGATCGAACGGGCACATGCCGCGACGTCGTGGGAGGCCATGATCACAGGGGCCACGGCGAGCTGGAGCGGCGGCAGTCTCGCCCCCGGAGGAGAGACTGCGTTCGTGATCGAGGTGGCGACCGAGAGTGACCCGGGTACAGCCGAGCTCGACGCAGTGCAGCTTTATCCGGACGAGGGGGTCGTCCGCTGGCCCGTCGCGATCACCGTGCTCCCGGCCGAGGACAGCCCGTCGCAGAACCTCTTACTAGCAGGCGTTGTCGGTCTGCTAGGTCTGCTCGGCGTCGCGGCAGTCGCAGCGGTTGCCTGGCGCCGGCGTGTGCAGTCACTTCAAGAGAGATAGCGGGAGCCGCTGCTACGGTCGGATGCCGTGATCTTCACGCAGTTCGTCGACGACGCGCTCGGCTGCGCTTCATATCTCGTCGGCGATGCGGACAGCGCGACAGCGGTCGTCGTCGACCCCGCTTTCGCGATCGAGCAGTACCTCGAGGAGGGCGAGCGGCGCGGCGTGCGCATCGTCCGGACGCTCGAGACGCACACTCATGCCGATCACCTCTCCGGCCACGGCCGGTTCGCGCTCGAGCACGACATCCCGGTGAGCGTCCACTCGGCCGCGGAGGCTGAATACCCGCACGACGCGATCGAGGACGGAGACGAGATCGCGGTGGGACAAATCGTCCTGCGTTGCATCCACACGCCCGGCCACCGCCCCGAGCACTGCTGCTTCGCGGTCAGCGACCGCTCGCGCAGCCCAGATCCCTGGATCGTCCTCACGGGCGACTCGCTCTTCGTCGGCGACGCGGCTCGCCCCGACCTCGCCGTCGAAGCTCGCGAGGGCGCCGAAGGCCTCTTTCACTCACTGCGTCGCCTGGTCGAGCTCGGCGACGGCGTGGAGGTGTATCCCGGTCACGTCGCCGGGTCGCTCTGCGGCAAGGCTATGAGCTCGAAGGCCTCCACCACGATCGGCTTCGAGCGGCGCTTCAACCCGGCGCTCGCCACCGACGACGTGGCGCTCTTCATCGCCGAGTCGGCGGCGATCTCCGCGCCACGGCCTCCGAACATCGAGCGCATCGTCGAGATGAACCGCGGCCCGTTCGTCGGCGCCCCGCCGGAGCCGACGGAGCTTCCCGCGCCGCCGGAAGGCGTACAGGTGCTCGACGTCCGTCCCGTGGAAGCGTTCGCCGAGGGTCACTTCGCAGGCGCGGTGAACGTGCCGGTGACGGGAACGCGATTCTCGACGAAGGCCGCCTTTGTCCTCGGGACCGAGCCCGTGGTCGTCTCGGCGTCCGACGCGAACGAGGCGGCTCAGGCGATTCGTGCGCTCCGCTCGGTCGGAGTGCTGGACGTCCCCGGCTACGTTCTCGGAGCGGGGCCCGAGACGCTCCGGCTCGTCTCGATCGACGACCTCGACGCCTTGCTCGCAGGCGGCGCAGAGCTCATCGACGTGCGCGAGAAGGACGAGCGCGATACCGGCTACATCGCGGGCAGCCGCAACATTCCGTACCGCCTGCTCGC
>DASTEM010000083.1:0-3273 GCA_035709545.1 Gaiellaceae bacterium
GACGTCGTAGCCGCCGACGCGCGCCGTTCCCGCGGTGGGCGGGAGTAGCGTCGTCAGGACGTGGACGGTGGTGGACTTGCCGGCGCCGTTCGGGCCGAGGAAGCCGTAGATCTCACCCGGAGCGACCGAGATGTCGATCCCGTCGACTGCGCGCGGTCCCTTCTTGTACTCGCGGACGAGCCCTTCGACCTCGATCCCGTTGTCGGCCGTCACCGCTGCACACTAGCGACCCGGTTCCGAATCACTGGATGGCGTCGAGTCAGCGGCCGCGTGTCACTCGTCGTACTCCGGAACGTCCTTGCGGGCGAGAAACCGTGGATGACCTGCGTCCAATGCACTGGGAAGCACAGCCACTACAGCGGCTCGAGGGGGAGCTTTGATGCGACCACCGGCTTCCCGCCCGACTGATAGGCGACGTCGACCGAGTCGTTCTGCCGGTACGTCCCCGCGATGCCGACCCACATCGATGCCCACCGCCAGAATCCGAGCTTGCCCTCGCTCTTCAGCTCGCGCTGGAAGACGAGCGTTCGCCCGTCTACCCGGAAGTCCGTGCCCTCCGCCTGCTCGACGGAATTGACGAATACCTGAAACGGACGTACCACGTCCGTCGGCAGCCGCACGCGAGTTCCCGGGTACGCGCCTTCCGACACGTTCATAGAATGGCAGCCGGTGCGCCGCCTCTTCGCTCTTGCCGGCTTCGTCCTCGTCGCCGCTACCGTCGCGCCGTCTGCACTCGCCCAGTTCGCACCCGTCACACCCGAGTCGCCTAACGCCGACGGGATCCGCGACAGCTACCTCTTCGTCTCGATCTTCGTCCTCGGGATCTTCGTCCTCGTCGAGGGCCTGCTGATCGCCTTCATCGTGAAGTACCGACGGCGGAACCGCCCTCGCTTCGAGGACGGTGCTCCGATCGAGGGCACGACAAGGATCGAGCTCGTCTGGACGGTCTTTCCGGTGGTCGTCCTCTTCTTGATCGCCGCTTTCGTGTTCATCGAGCTGCCGGGAATCAAGAACATCCCTTCAGCCGGCGCCAGCGGCCAGCTCGAGATCAGCGTGTCCGGGCGCCAGTATTACTGGCAGTACGAGTACCCGAACGGGGTCATCACGATCGACGACATGCGCGCGCCCGCCGGAGTTCCGGTGCGGCTCGAGATCAGTGCGCCCGACTCGGACGTGATCCACTCGTGGTGGATCCCGGCGCTCGGCGGCAAGATCGACGCCATCCCCGGGACGGTGAACGAGACCTGGTTCGAGGCCCAGAACCCTGGGGTCTACAGGGGCCAGTGCGCCGAGCTGTGCGGTCCCGAGCACGCGCGGATGCTCGCCTCCGTCGAGGTCATGCCCCGAGCGGAGTTCGCGCTCTGGCTCGAAGAGCGGCGCGCGGCACAGAGCGCCAGCGCAATCGAGCTCGGTAAGGAGGAATGGGGGGGCGTCTGCGCCAAGTGCCACGGCCTGTCGGGCGAAGGAGGCATCGCGCCGCGGATCGCCGGCTCGCTCGTCCTCTCCGACCCGACCTCGGTCGAAGACCTCGTGCGCAACGGGCGCCGCACCATGCCGGCCGTCGGCTCCGGTTGGACGGCTGAGCAGGTCCTCGCACTGACGAACTATCTGAAGGAGAACCCGCCGAATGGCGGCTAGAGGGGAACCGACGCCCACGTGGCAGCGCGGGAAGGTCGCGAGCTGGCTCGTGACGACGGACCACAAGCGGATCGGGATCCTGTACATCTGGACGGCTCTCGTTTTCTTCGTGCTCGCCGGGCTGATGGCGCTTCTCCTCCGGCTGCAGCTCTCGCAGGCGAACGCAGACGTGCTGAGCGCCGACCGCTACAACGAGCTGATCACGATCCACGGCACCGCGATGGTGTTCCTTGTCGTCGTTCCGCTCATCGCGGGGTTCGCGAACTACCTCGTACCGCTCATGATCGGTGCGCGCGACGTCGCCTTCCCGCGTTTGAACGCACTTTCCTACTGGCTCTTCTTCCTCGGCGGCGCGATTCTGATGCTGAGCTTCTTTGCCGACGGAGGCGCTGCGGACACGGGCTGGACCGCGTATCCACCGCTCTCGACGCAGGCGCCCGGGAACGGGCAGGACCTATGGATCCTCTCCCTGCACATCCTCAGTGCCTCGTCGCTCGCAGGCGCGATCAACTTCATCGTGACGATCCACAACATGCGCACCCGCGGCATGTCCTGGACGCGCATGCCGCTCTTCGCCTGGTCGATTCTGCTCTACGGGTGGCTTCTCATCGCCATCCTGCCGACGCTCTCGGCAGGCCTCACGCTCCTCCTCCTCGACCGTGGGATCTCATTCGGGCCCTGGGAGGTCCAGACGAGCTTCTTCGACCCGGCAGATGGAGGCTCGCCGGTTCTGTACCAGCACGCGTTCTGGTTCTTCGGTCACCCCGAGGTGTATGTGATCGCGCTCCCTGCCTTCGGGATGATCTCCGAGGTGCTCCCTGTGTTCGCCCGCAGGCCGGTGTTCGGGTACAGGGCCGTCGCATTCTCCACGGTCGCGATCGCGCTCTTCTCGTGGCTCGTCTGGGCACACCATCTATTCACGGTTGGGCTTCCTATCCCCGTGCAGGTCTACTTCATGATCGCGTCGATGCTCATCGCCGTCCCGACCGGGATCAAGATCTTCAACTGGCTCGCCACCCTCTGGCGCGGGAACATCAGCTTCGACACGCCGATGCTGTACGCGCTCGGGTTCCTCTCTGTCTTCGTGCTGGGCGGGCTCACCGGGATCTACCTAGCCGCTTTCCCGATCGACTGGCAGGTGCACGACACCTATTTCGTCGTGGCGCACTTCCACTACACGCTCTTCGGCGGCGCCATGTTCGCGATCTTCGCGGGCTTCTTCTACTGGTGGCCGAAGATGTTCGGCCGCCTGCTCGACGAGACGCTCGGCAAGTGGCAATTCTGGACGCTCTTCATCGGCTTCAACCTCGCGTTCTTCCCTCAGCACCTCCTCGGGCTCGAGGGGATGCCGCGGCGTGTCTACACGTACTCGAACGAGAGCTGGGAGGGATACAACCTCGCCTCGACGATCGGCTCGTACGTCATGGGAGTCGCGGTACTCCTCTTCATCGTGAACGTCGTCAGAACGAGCCGGAGCGGACCCCGAGTCGGCAACGATCCTTGGCAGGCGGACACGCTCGAGTGGTACGCGACTTCGCCGCCTCCACCGCACAACTTCGACGAGGTGCCCTACGTCACGAGCGCGCGGCCGCTCTACGATCTCAGGCGGAAGCTACGGGAGCAACGAGGTGAGCG
>DASTEM010000084.1:0-2627 GCA_035709545.1 Gaiellaceae bacterium
GAGGGTGAGCAGGCGGAACGAGGTGAAGTGAGGCGGTGTGTCGATCTCGATCATCGTGCCGGTCGGCTCGTGCACCAGATCCACGGGGAGCAGCAGGTTCTTGCGCGACGCATGTAGAACCGAGATGTCGCCCTTCAAACGAGCGTAGATCGTCTCGAGCGTCTCGAGCGCGGACGTCACCCGCCCGGCGAGCGCCGGATCGAGCCGGGTTCGCGCGACGCGTTCGAGCCCGATGTGGCCCTGCTCGCAAAGCCAATCGAACGACCGACTCCCAAGCACGATCCCATCCTCGGCCGCCGCCTGCGCGAAGGCCGCCTGAACGTCGCCAGGCGCCACCAATCGATCCTAGCCACCGCTCTGACGCGAGAGGATCCGCGCCTATGGAGCGGGCGCCGTCGCCCCACCTTGCGCGAGCGACCCCGCGAGCTCGAACTGCCGGGCTGCCTCCGACTGCCTGCCCTGTTCCACGAGAGTGCGGCCGAGCGCGTAGTGCGCGAAGTCGTCCTCCGGGGAGAGCTCGACCAGCACGCGGAACTCCGCCTCCGCATCCTTCCACCGCTCCAAGCGGACGTACGCGCTCCCGAGCGCCTCGCGTGCGAGAGGCGAGCGCGGCTCGAGGCGCACGTCCTCCTCGAGGGCGGCGATCGCCTCGGGCGCGAGATCGGGCTCGACCGGGGGCGTCGAGAAGAAGATCGGCGCAGTCTCCGTCTCGGTTGACGACTGCGAGACCGGAGCAGGTTGGTTCCCCGACACGGTCGTCCACACTCCGAACCCGATACTCGCCACAGCACCGACTCCTGCGCACGCTCCGAGAAGCCTCCACGGAATCGTCCGCGCGCTCGGGGCGGATCTGGGTCGGACTGGGACGGGCAGAGCGGGCTCGGTGTGCTGCGGCGGTTCTATGACGACGGGGTCGGGGAGCAACGCCCGCGCGTGAGCAGCGAGCTGGGGGTCGATCAGGACCAGCTCGGGCGAGATGGGGCCAAGGGAATCCACGAGCCGAACGACGTTGAGCCGCCGGCCCTCATCCGTATGCGGCCCGGCGTCGAACGGCGCGGGCGGTTCTACCACTGTCATCAGCTGGGCGCGTTGTTCCGGCCCCGCAGAGCGATTCCTCTTGCGAGCGCGACTTACCACCCCAATACCATCGGCCGCCGCCCGCAACTCCTAGAGTTCGACGATCACGCGCTCTCGGGTGCACCTTCCCGGCGATACAGCAGCACCTCTCGCACGATCGCGATGAGCGATCCGGCAATCGGGATCGCGAGCAGCGCACCCAGGATCCCCGCCAGCTGCGCGCCGATCAGGACGGCGCAGAGCACTGCGAGCGGAGAGAGCTGAACCGTTCTCCCGTAGACGAGCGGTTGCAAGACGTGGTTCTCGAACTGCTGGTACGCAGCGAAGAACACGATCACGATCAGACCGCGAGCCCAATCGGTCTCGATGAAGATCACCGTCGATACGAGGATGGCCGCGAGGGTCGCTCCAGCGAGCGGGATGAGGTCGAGGACGGCGACGAGCAAGCCGAGTGCCACGGCATACTCGCTACCCACTGCGAAGAGCACGATGGTCGAGAGCGTTCCTGCAACGAGGCTGATCAGCAGGTTGCCCGTTACGTAACCCGAGATCGCGCGGTAGATGTCGCGCCCTACGCGTTGGTAGCGAGGTCGCGTCGACTCGGGCAGCAGGCCGAGTATCCCGCCGATGGTGCGAGGCCCCTCGAGGAGCATGAAGTAGGTGAGAAACACGATCGTGATCACGCCCACGACTGCGGTGACCACGCTCCGGACTACGTCGAGCACCGGCCCTCCGAGTCCGAGGATGCCGCCGACACCCTGTTTCTCGATCGCCTCGCGAATGCGATCGACGATCTGGTACTCGTCCTGGAGCCACCCAAGGGGCCCGCGCCCTGCGGTGAGATCGTCGATGAAGTCCGGCACGGCGTCGCCAAAGTCGGTGACCTGTGCGACGAGCGGCGGGACGACAAGGAACCCGATCCCCGTCACGACGAGCAATGCGACGGCGAAAACGACACTCGCCGCCCAGCCGCGCCGCAACCCGCGACGCTCGATCGCCTCGACGGCAGGGTTGAGCGCGGCAGCGAGCAGCGACGCGATCAGGATCCAGGTGAGAGGGCGCCACGCCAAATAGACGAGTGCGAGCGCGAGCCCGACGAGCACGGTGATTCCGAGCGCGAGCAGGATCGTCCGGGGACGGACAGACACGACGCGCACCTCGGGGGTGGACATGACCGACCTTTCGGTGTGCCGCGTCGACTTCCTGGGGAAGGAGCTCTAGCGGGCCTTTGGGGGGCTTCCTTCTCTCTCCCTAGACCGCCACTGCCGGAAGACCGGCGAGCGCCATCGCGACCTCGTCCTCCGAGTACACGTGCTCTTCGAGTGAGCCGGCGAAGTAGTCGATGTACGCCTGCATGTCGAAGTGACCGTGGCCGCAGAGGTTGAAGAGAATCGCCTGCGAGAGGCCCTCCTCGCGGCAGCGGACGGCCTCGTCGATGGCGGCTTTGACCGCGTGGTTGGCCTCGGGTGCGGGAAGAATCCCCTCGACGCGTGCGAACTCGACTCCTGCGGCGAAGACCTCGGTCTGGGTGTACGAGCGCGCCTCGATCA
>DASTEM010000085.1:0-6212 GCA_035709545.1 Gaiellaceae bacterium
GCGCGATTCCAGGGTTTCCCGGCGCAGCGTGCAGCTCGGTCAGCGCCGAGGATTGCGCGAGCTTCCAGGCGAGTGCGTGCTCACGGCCGCCGGAGCCGACGAGGAGTACGCGCATCGCGTCGAGTCTATTGCGGTTGCGTAAGGGACCGGGTCGACCGCCCTCGCGGCGCGGCCGCGCCTAGCCGAGCGCCAGCACGCGCTCGCGCGCGGCGCCCGTCCCGACGAGCGTCACGGGAACGCCAAGCGACGCTTGGACGAAGAAAACGTACGCCCGTGCGGCGTCAGGCAGCTCGTCCTCGATGGCCGTCCCCCACCCCGGCAGTGTCTCGAACACGGGATGACAGTGGTGGAAGTCGCTCTGATGGGCGGGAAACTCCTCGGTCTCGGTGCCGTCCTCGAGGCGGTACCGCACGCAAACAGGGATCTCCGCAAACTCGGAGAGGACGTCGAGCTTCGTAAGAGCGAGCGCGGTGATCCCGTTCACGCGGACGGCGAACCGAAGGGCGACGAGATCGAGCCAGCCACACCGCCTCTCGCGGCCAGTCACCGTGCCGAGCTCGCGGCCAATGGACTGCACGCGCGCGTGGTCCGGCCCTTCGATCTCGCTCGGGAACGGGCCCTCACCGACGCGGGTGACGTACGCCTTCGACACACCAAGGACGTCGTCGATGCGGTTCGGTCCGATGCCGAAGCTCACCGCCGCACCGGCAGCGATCGGGCTGGACGACGTGACGAACGGATACGTGCCGTGGTCGAGGTCGAGCAGCGTTCCCTGCGCACCCTCGAAGAGAACGCGCTCGTCCGAGCGCAGCGATCGGTCCACGAGGAGCGACGTGTCGGCGACGTACGGACGGAGCCGCTCGGCGAGGCGAAGGTGCGTTTCCACGATCTCCTCGCCGTCGAACGGCTCGAGCTCGTAGACCCGCTGCAGCCAGACGTTCTTCTCGACCGCTGCCAGCTCGATCTTCTGACGCAAGATCTTCGGGTCGAGCAAGTCCTGGACGCGGATCCCGATTCGGGTCGCCTTGTCCGCGTAGGCCGGGCCGATTCCCCGCCGCGTCGTGCCGATCTGCAGGCGGCCGAGCCGCCGCTCCCTCGCGCCGTCCAAGGCCACGTGCCAGGGCATGATCAGATGGGCGTTACCGGAGACGAACAGGAGGTCGCAGGTCTCGTGGCCCTGCGCTTCGAGGTCGTCGAGCTCCTGGACGAGAACCCCCGGATCGACGACGCAGCCGGCGCCGATAGCGCTTCGCTTTCCGGCGATGATCCCGGTGGGGATCTGCCGGATCTTGTACGTCGTGCCGGCGACGACGATCGTGTGACCGGCGTTCGGGCCACCCTGGTAGCGGCAGACGAGATCGGACTCCTGGGCGAGCAGGTCGACGATCTTCCCCTTGCCCTCGTCACCCCACTGCGCGCCGACGATGACGGTCGCGGGCACGCGTGCCAGTCTTGCACGAAGCGGATTCGTCCGAGTCAGGCGCGCGCGGCGGCAGCTGCGAGCTCGGGCTCGTCGAGCGAGAGCGGCTCGACCGCAGCTACCGCCGGAAGCCCGGAGGCCGCGCATGCGCTCTCCGCGCCGGCTCGCTCGCCGACCACGTAGTCGGCCGCTCCCCCGAGACTCCGCAGCCTCGCGAGCAGCGGCAAGGCCGCCGCGGTCGCGACTCCGCCGACCACGAACGCCGAACCGACCGCGCGCGCCTCGCCGAGCGCGCCGAGCCCCACCTGTCCGCCGATCCCGCCGACGTTACCGACCAACGAGTCGAACGAGACGACCGTCGCCCGCTGCTCGGTGGGAACGATCTGGTGCAGGTAGGCCGAGCGCACGGGGCTCGTCACGCCGACGGAGGCCGTGACCACGAGCAGCGCCGGTAGCGCGACCCAGAACGACCCGGCGAACCCGAGGACGACCGCCGCGCACGTCTCGAGCAACGCCGCGCCGAGCAGAAGCGTCGTACGCCGCCCGCAGTAACGCGACGCGAAGCTGACCACCTGGTTGCCCGCCATCATCGACAGCGCGATGCCCGCGGCGACGAGCCCGGCGACCCAGATTGCGTCACTGTCGAGCAGGTCGAGGAGGTAGGGCTGCGACGCATAGAAGGCCCAGGTGAAGAATCCGACCTGCACGCACGACGCGAGCATGAGAAGGCGCAGCGGGCGCTGCCCCCACCCGAACTGGACGCCCGCTTTGGCATTCCGCGCGATCTCGCCCGGCAGCTCGGCGGCCGTGACGCGTCTGGGCGTGAAGCCGAGATCGTGCATCACGACGAACGCCACCACGAAGACGGCGGCGAGCAACGCCGTGCGGACGAGGTACGGAATCGCGAGGTCGACCTGGCCGAGCAGCCCGCCGCCGACGGTGCCGACGAGCATCGCGCCGCCGGTGATCTGCTGGCCGCGCGCGAACACGCGGTCAAGGATGCCCTCGTACCCCGTGACGGCAAGAGCGTCCACGAGCCACGCCTCCATCGCGCCCGAGTAGAACGTGAAGCCGAGACCCATCCCGACCGAGACGAGCGCGAACGCGACGACACCCGCATCCATCTGTGCAAGCGCGACGTACAGGAGCGTCGTGACGGCGAGCACCGATACCGAGAGCAGGAACGACGCCCGTCGTCCGAGCGTGTCGGCCACCACCCCGGTCGGGACCTCGAAGACCACCATCCCGGCGGAGAAGGCGGCATTCGCGACGAACACCTCGAAGAAGCTGAGGCCGGCGTCGAGGAGGAAGAGCGTGTTGACGCCCCAGATCGCTGCCGCCGAGAGCGTGTACAGCCCAGCGAGCGTGAAGTAGCCGGCGAGAACCCGGCGACTCTCGGGTGGGCGCGACACGGGCGGTCCTTCCACCAACCGAAGCCTAGGGTCTTGCTCGACGCCCCGCTACGCAGCGGCTAAGTCGGCGAACACATTTGGCCGCGAGCCCACGCTAGGCCGCGGCCAAATCAGCAAATTTCGCGTACCGCCGCAGGAACGAGAGCTTGACCGTCCCCGTGGGGCCGTTGCGGTGCTTCGCGAGGATGACCTCCGCGATCCCCTGCTGATCGGACTCCTCGCCGAGGTAGTACTCGTCGCGGTAGACGAAGAAGACGAGATCCGAGTCCTGCTCGAGCGATCCGGACTCGCGCAGATCGGAGAGCAGGGGACGCTTGTCGTGGCGCTGCTCGACCGCCCGCGAGAGCTGGGACATCGCGAGGATCGGGACTTCGAGCTCTCGCGCGAGCACCTTCAGCGCGCGGGAGATCTGCGAGACCTCTTGCACCCGGTTCTCGACCGTCGAGCCGGAGGTCATGAGCTGGATGTAGTCGACGACGATGAGGCCGAGGTTCGGCTCTCGCGACTTGAGCCGCCGCGCCTTGGAGCGAAGCTCCATGATCGTGATCGAACCGGAGTCGTCGACGTAGATCGGCGCCTTCATCAACCGGTCGCACGCGGTCGTCAGGCGCGGCCAGTCGTCGGGAGCGAGCCTTCCGGTCCGCAGCCGCTGCGACTCGACCTTCGCCTCGCTGCACATCATCCGCTGCGTCACCTCGGATTTCGACATCTCGAGCGTGAACAGGGCGACCGGCGTCCCGTGGCGCACACCGAGGTTGGTTGCGATGCAGAAGCCGAGCGCGGACTTCCCCATCGACGGCCGCGCGGCGAGGATCACGAGGTTGCCCGGCTGGAACCCCGACGTGAGCAGGTCGAGCTCCCGAAACCCTGCTGGGGCACCGGTGATGTCAGCACCGGACTCGTAGAGCTGCGTGATGCGCTCGAAGCTCTCCTTGAGGAGCACCTCGATGTGCGCGAAATCGCTCGTGACCCGCTGCTGCCCGAGCTCGAACACGATCTGCTCGGCGCGATCGACAAGATCGCTGATCTCACCCGGCCGGTCCTGGCCGAGCCGCGTGATCTCCTGGCCGGCGCGGACGAGGCCGCGAAGGGTCGCCATCTCCTTGACGATGCGCGCGTAGTGCTCGACGTTCGACGTCGAGGGGACGAGCGCGGCGAGCTCGGCGATTCGCGCCTGCCCGCCGACCGCCTCGAGCTCACCCCGCTCGTCGAGCTCGTCGACGAGCGTGATCGCGTCCACCGGCTCGCCCTTGGCCCAGAGCGCGAGCGCCGCTCGGAACGCCTTCGCATGGCTCTCGCGATAGAAGTCCGCCGCCCCGAGGATCTCGCTGACGGTGCCCACGGCCGTCGTCGAGAGCAGCATCGCTCCCAGGACGGACTCCTCGGCTTCGAGGTTCTGGGGCGGGACGATCGCGTTCAGGCGCTCGACCGCAGTCGAGCTCATCGACCGACCTCAGGGCAGGCGCGGCTCACGGAGCGGGAGTCAAGCCGTCGGGACCGGACTCGTCCAGCATGAGCAGCACCGGCTCCCGTGCAGGGAGAACGGAACATACGTTCCCATGTTATCCCCGACTCCGGATGTCCTGTCGACAGGTCGGAGGGAGTTGTCCAGCCGAAAACACGCGCACGGAGCGGGAAGTTCGTGGCTCTCCCCACAGCCGTGTGGACGAGTGCGACTCCGAGAGCCGGACGCACGGGCAGCCGCAGGCTTGGCTGAGTCTGACGTGAACTCGACGGAATGTCCGCCTACGCCACTCGCAGCTTCCGTGGCCGGCCGACGCCCGCAGCGGGCGCGGCGGTCAGCGCCCCGTAGTCAGCATTTCCTTCGAAGCGACGCTCTCGCCCGCGAGCTCGTACGCGATGCCGAGATCGCTCGAGGCGGCCTCGCGCTCGACCTCGGAGCTGGAAGCGGCCGGCTCACCGAGCACCTCGCGCAGGTGCCGACCACGTGGTTGCAAATCGAGGTCGACCCCTCACACCGTCGACGTGTACGGCCTAGGAGCCGTTGATCGCGTTCGTCACGAGCGGGCGAAGCAGACGCGAAAGGCCCGCTGCCCCGGCACTCGTCAGGTGGACGCCGTCGGGTCGAAACCACGGCTTTCCGCGGCTGTAGAGGTTCCAGTCCGCGACGACGAGGCTCCGCCAGCGGTGAGCCGCCTTCATGATGCGCGCGTTGCTCCGCGCGTAGTTGGATGTCGTCGCTCGCAACGTCACCCAGACGACGGTGTGCACGCGTGCTGTCTCGAGCGCACGCATCACGCGGTCGACGTCGTAGACCGCCGCCCAGTCGTTGTAGCCGACGTTGATCACGACGACCGACCCGAGGGCGCTGCCGCGCGAGCGGATCACGTCGAGCGCTGTCCGCGGCTCCGCTCCTCGAAACGCACAGCTCGCCGCGACCAGACGGCGGCACACCGCCGTATCCGGGCGGAGATCGAGCCCGCTACCGAGATACCGCCGCGCGGACGGCGCGTAGTCGAGCGACCCCGAGATCGAGTCACCGATGAGCGTCACCCGTGGCGGCGTGCCCGAGGTCGCCGAGGCAACGCCGGTTGCGACGAGAGAGGCTGCGATGAGGCCGCCGGCAAGGGTCGCCGCGCGCATGAATCCGATGTTCCGCGTACGGCCGGTTAGTCCTCGACCACGGTCGACGTTTCATCGGAGGACTCGGGAGCCTCCTCGCCCTCCTCGCCCTCAACCTCAGGCGCGGGCGTCTCGTACTCCGCGAGAACCTCTGCGATCACACTGTCGACCTGGACGTGCTCGGCCTCCGCCTCGGCTGCCGCTGCAGCAGCGGCCTCCGCCTCCGCGGCCTCGAGCGCGGCGAGCTCCTCCTCGGGCGGGAGCTCCCCGCCCTCGGGAACGACCAGAGTCTTGACCTCGACGTCGACGCCCTGGAAGACCTCGATCGGGATCGCGTAGCGACCGATGCGCTTGATCGGGTCGAGCCTGATCTTGCGCCGGTCGACGCGAATCTTGCGGGCGCGCCAGATCTCGTCGGCAACGTCCGACGACGTGACGGAGCCGAAGAGTGACCCGGTCGGCCCCGCCTTGACCTCGAAGCGGAGGACGGTCTTGCCGAGCACCTCGGCGATCTCGGAGGCCTGCTCGACGCTCCGCGCCTCGTGCTTCGCGCGGTTGGCGTCGACGCGCCGCAACTCGGCAACACGAGCCGGCGTCGCCGTCTCGGCCATCCGCCGCGGGAGCAGGAAGTTGCGGGCGTAGCCGCGGGCGACGTCGACGACGTCCCCGCGCAAGCCCAGCTTCTCGACGTCCGTCAGGAGAATGATCTGCATCCGCTTGCGCTCCTAGCCCACGTACGGGAGGAGAGCCATCTCCCGCGCACGCTTGACCGCAGCCGCGACCTGGATCTGGTGCCG
>DASTEM010000086.1:0-3537 GCA_035709545.1 Gaiellaceae bacterium
AGCCGAGCCAGCTACTACCGCCGGTTCGAACCGGAGTACGCCTGGATCGACTGGTCGCAGACGGTCGACGCGGTCGAGCGACAGGTGCGCGCTTGGGGCTTCTACTCCTCCCCGGACTGCGGTGCGCTGACCGAGCTCGACGGCGAGATCGTGCGCGTCCTTCGCGTGAGTCGGGAGCCGGGAACCGGCAGCGCGATGGCGTGCGCGGACGGCACACTCTGGGTCGTGGAGACGGAGGCGCCATGAGGCCGGTGATCGGGATCACGTCGTACGCACAGGAGGCGAAATGGGGTGTCTGGCAGCTTCCGGCGGTCCTGGTCCCGCTCGCGTATGTCGATGCGGTTGAGGCTGCAGGCGGTCGAGCGGTCGTCATCCCGCCCTCGGAGGACGGCGTCGAGGAGACGCTGGCGACACTCGACGGGGTCATCTTCTCGGGCGGCGCCGACGTCGATCCCGCGCGCTACGGCGCGGAGCGCCATCCTGAGACGGACACCCCGCAGTCACGAAGGGATGCCGGCGAACTGGCGCTGCTCGAGGCAGCCCTCGCGCGCGACATGCCCGTGCTCGCAATCTGTCGCGGCTTCCAGCTACTGAACGTCGCCCGGGGCGGCGATCTCGTCCAGCACCTTCCCGAGAAGGTGGGGCACGACGTGCACAAGCAGGTGCCGGGCGAGTTCGCCGTGCATCCGGTGGAGGTCAAGGACGGGACACGACTCGCGGCGATCGTGGGCGAGGGCTCGAACGTGACGTCGCACCATCACCAGGCGCTCGGACGGATAGGGGAAGGGCTGGTCGAGACGGCCTGGGCGGCCGACGGGACGCTCGAGGGCGTCGAGGACCCTTCGCTGCGCTTCGCCGTCGGCGTACAGTGGCATCCCGAGGCGGGCGAGGACGCGGCTCTGTTCGAGGCCCTCGTCGAGGAAGCGCGCGCTTACCGAAGCGCGCGACGTTCCGGCTCGTAGCCTCGAGCCTCCGTCCAATCGGGAACGTCCCGACCCGACAGCGCGTCTGCTATCCGCTCCGACGCACGGCCGTCTCCATACGGATTGATCGCCTCGGACATGAGCGCGTACTCGCCGGGGGACTCGAGCACGGCGCTCGTCTCCTCGACGATCCGGTGTGTGTCCGTGCCGACGAGCCGCGCGGTGCCGGCCTCGACGCCTTCCCACCGCTCGGTGACGTCTCTCAGCACGAGAACCGGCTTGCCGAGGCTCGGCGCCTCTTCCTGGAGACCGCCGGAATCGGTCAGCACGAGGTGGCAGCGCTCGAGGAGCGTGACCATCTCGCGGTAGCCGAGGGGCTCGAGGAGCGTCACGCTCGGGTGTGCGCCCAGGGCGTCTTCGACAACCGCCCGTACGGACGGGTTCGGGTGGACCGGATAGACGAACCTCACGTCGGGAAAGCGCTCCGCGAGCGTCGTCACAGCAGTGCACACTCGCTCGAGAGGCTCGCCGAAGCTCTCTCGCCGGTGCGCAGTCATAACGATGACGCGACAGTCGCGCGTGAGCCCAGCGACGCGGCAGTCGCGCGCGGACGGCAGCGTGCGTGCTCGTTGCAGCGCGTCGATCACCGGGTTGCCGGTGACAAGCACCGACTCGGGTGAGACGCCCTCGTCCAGCAGGTTCTCGCGCGCGCTCGAGGTCGGCGCAAAGTGGAGATCCGCCGTCACGCCGACGATCCGGCGGTTGATCTCTTCGGGGAACGGATCGCGCTGGTCGCGCGAGCGAAGCCCTGCCTCTACGTGGGCCACCTGGGCGCCGCCGTAGAAGGCTGCGATGGCGGCGACCGCGGCGGTCGTCGTATCCCCCTGGACCAGCACCCAGTCCGGCCGTTCGTCCGCGAGGACGGGCTCGAGGTGCCGCATGATCTCGGCCGCCACACCGGTCGGAGACTGGCCCGGCGTCATGATGTCCAGGTCGTGGTCGGGTGTGACCTCGAAGAGCGAAAGCACCTCGTCGAGCATCTCGCGGTGCTGCGCGGTGACGCACACCTTCGACACGATGTCCGGCCGCCGGCCGAGCTCGAGCACGACCGGAGCCATCTTGATCGCCTCGGGTCGGGTCCCGAGGACCGA
Organism: Gaiellaceae bacterium; assembly: GCA_035709545.1. GTDB lineage: Bacteria > Actinomycetota > Thermoleophilia > Gaiellales > Gaiellaceae > GMQP-bins7. The sequence goes on from DASTEM010000086.1 coordinate 2,075, forward strand.
GAGGACCTTCACGGGCCGCAGGCCGTCAGCGATGCGCCGCACGACCCGCGGATCGGCGCTCGAAACGTGTGTTGACTGACCCGTTCGGGGGAACTCCTACGAAGATAGACATGGGGCGACTGGTCGCTATGCAACAGGAGTCCGTCGCGACTCACTCTGACCCGCTGCCTGCCGATACGAGCTATGGGATGAGGAGCCGGCGCACGCAGTGGATTCCAGGTCTCGTCGGAACACCGGCGACGTCGATGCGCGGGGCTCGCGCCCGTCGCTGGGCCGCGATGACGCTCCTCACGACCACCGTCATGCTCGCCGCGCCGACCATCGCGACCGCCTCTCCGGCGAACCACCTGACACCGATCCTGAACTGCATCGACGTCAACAGCGGTTCGATCACCGCTCACTTCGGCTACTCGAACACGTGGACGAACCAGATCACCGTCCCGGCCGGCAAGACCTCGGGAGGTGGGCAGAACTGGTTCCTACCCGATCCCAAGGACCGCGGTCAGCCGTCCCAGTTCAACCCCGGCACGTTCAACGACGTGTTCACCGTCACGTTCACGAGCTCGACGCTCGAGTGGAGGCTGAGCGACGTGAACGGCGAGTACAACTCCGTCGTCGCGGACGCCAACTCGTCGCGCTGCACTCCAGTGCCAGGGTTCGGGTTCGACTCGCCGTGGCCGGCGATCGTCGTCATCGTGGGCCTGGGGGCGGCAGTCGCATTGCGGCGATGGCCCGCGGCCCGCAGGGCGTAGCGAGGTCGGAGAATGGGGACGGTCTTCAACGCCGTCATGGCCGTGGGGCTGCTCCTCCTCGCCTGGGGGTTCGCCCAGTTCGTGCTCTGGTACCGGTGGGGCACTGCTGAGTTTCGGAGGTCCGGTCGCGCACGTCTTCGGCTGTCCGAGAGCGAACGCTTCGTGTTCCTGATCGCGTGCCTCGACGAGGAACTCGTGATCGGGCGGACGGTGGAGGCGCTACGGAGTCTCGTCCCGAACGCGATCGTCATCGTGATCGACGACGGGAGTGACGATCGCACGGGAGCAATCGCCGCCGCCGCGGGGGCAACCGTCGTCCGCAGGGACCTGCCGTCCGCGCGAAAGGGCAAAGGGCCGGCCCTCAATCAAGGCTTCCAGGCGCTTACCGTCATCGCCCGCGAGCGCGGTCTCGATCCGCAGCGGACGATTGTGGGCGTGCTCGACGCCGACGGCCGTCTCTCGCCGAACACCGTGGCCGTCGTCCTCGAGCGCTTCGACCGGCCCGCCGTCGGAGGAGTTCAGCTTCCGGTGCGGATCCGCAACAAGGAGACCTTCCTCGCGCGCATGCAGGATTTTGAGTTCTGGGGCATGTCCGCGATCGCCCAGATGGCGCGCGTCCGGACCCGCTCGGTGTCTCTCGGCGGCAACGGGCAGTTCACGCGCCTCGCTGCGCTCCAATCGCTCGGGCCGGCGCCCTGGTCGCGTGCGCTG
>DASTEM010000087.1:0-5411 GCA_035709545.1 Gaiellaceae bacterium
CGCGACGGTGCGCCCGTCTATCGCTCGTACGAGGCGTTCACGATCTCGCAGCTCGTCCCGCGCGGACCGCGCAGCGCCGTTGGTCAGCGCGCGGACGGGAGCGTTCTCCTGGTCACGACCGACGGGCGTCAGCCCGGCTACTCGGTGGGGATGACGAACTTCGAGCTCGCACTGACGCTTGTTCGACTCGGTGCTGTTCGAGGAATGGCGCTCGACGGTGGAGGCTCGTCGACGCTGGCATTCGAGGGCACCGTCCTGAACTCGCCCTCCGACGGCAAGGAGCGGGCGATATCGAACGCGCTGATGTTGCAGTACTACGGGGTCTACGTGCCGCCGCCGCTCGAGGCCGTGGTCTCGCCGAACGGAGACGGGGTCTCCGAGACGCAGTCGCTTGGGTACAAGGTCGTGCGCCCCTCGACCGTCACCGTCACGCTCACCGCACCGGATGGGACGATCGCCGCGCAGGAGTCCGGCGGCCGCGAGCCTGGAATATTCGAGGTCGCGTTCCCACCGCTTCCTCTCCCGCCTCCTCCGCCGCCCCTGCCGCCCGAGGGCCAGCCTCCGCCGGAGCCCGAGCCGACCACGCCTCTTCCCCCTGCCGAAGGCCGCTGGACGCTCACCGTCGCGTCGACCGACGACCAGGGACTGAGCTCGACGGCGACACGCCGCTTTGCGGTCAACTCGACGCTCGGCTTCCTGACGATCGAGCCGGCGCGGCTCGTCCTCCCGAAGAGCGGGGGCCGCACGGCAGCCGTTCGCTGGACGCAGGCGCGCGCCGCTCGGGTGAAGATCACGGTCGAGACGCGCGAGGGGATTCTCGTTCGGACGGTCGCGAACCAGCGCTTCGAGGCGGGCGGCCAAGTCGCCACCTGGGACGGGCGAGCGAACTGGGGCAAGCTCGTGTTCGGAGGCCGATACGTGGTTCGGATCACCGCGACGAACGAGCTGGGCGCGGTCTCCCTCGAGACCCAGCTGACCGTGCGCCGCGCGGCATAGGCCAGCCAACGTCGTCAGTACAGTCCTGCCGTGCTCGTCGCGTCGATCCTCAGCGGAATCACCGATGCCATCACTTCGGCGATCGGGGACTACGGCCTGTACGCCGTCTTCCTGCTCATGCTGATCGACGCCGTTCTTCCTGCCGCAAGCGAGGTGGTCATGGTGTACGCGGGCGCGGTCGCAGCAGGAGCATTCGCGGGACAGGACGTCGTGCTCTTCGGACGCACGATCGACCAGGGAGTGACGGCTTACGTCGCCATGGCCCTCGCCGGGACCATCGGCTACACGATCGGCTCGATTGGGGGCTGGGCGATCGGGCTGTACGGCGGACGCCCGTACGTCGAACGCCACGGCCGCTGGCTCCACCTCGACACCGACAAACTCGATCGTGCCGAGCGCTGGTTCGAGCGCTGGGAGAGCTGGGCCGTCTTCCTCGGAAGGGTTACGCCCGTGGTGCGGTCGTTCGTCTCGATACCGGCAGGCGTCATGGAGGCGCCCTTCGTTCGCTACACCGTGCTCACACTGGCCGGCTCGACGATCTGGTGCTTGGCCTTCGCGGGCATCGGATACGCGGTGGGCGAGCGCTGGGAGGACTTCCACCACGCGTTCAGGTACGTCGAGTACGTGGTCGCCGCAGCGATCGTGGCGGGGGTCGCCTGGCTCGTCCTGCGATACCGGCGACGACGTCTACACTCGCCATCGTGAGGGGCCAGATTCCGCTGATCGACGTGAAGGCGCAGTACGCGCCACTCGTACCCGAGCTCGAGGCGCGCTTCTCGGCGGTTCTCGAGTCGGGTCGTTTCATCTTCGGGCCCGAGGTCGAGGCATTCGAGCGTGAAGCCGCAGCTTTTCTCGGCGTTCCTCACGCCATCGGCGTCGCGAACGGCACCGATGCGCTCGTGCTGTCTCTCGAGGCGCTGGAGATCGGTCGCGGCGACGAGGTCATCTGCCCTGCCTTCACGTTCTATGCGACTGCAGAGGCGATTGCCCGCGTCGGCGCGAGGCCGGTGTTCGCGGACATCGACCCAGTCACGCTGAATCTCGATCCTGAGGACGTCGCTGCGCGCATTACTCCGCGAACGCGGGCGATCATGGCCGTGCACCTCTTCGGCCGACCGGCGCCGCTCGACGAGCTTGCCTCGCTTGGGCTCCCGGTGATCGAGGATGCCGCGCAAGCGTTCGGGGCCGAGGGTGTGGCGACCACCGGGGTCTGCTCGACGTTCAGCTTCTTCCCGACCAAGAACCTCTTCGCCCTGGGCGACGGCGGGCTCGTGACCTGTCTCGACGACGGCGTCGCCGAGCGCGTGCGGATGCTCCGTTTCCATGGGTCGCGCGACAAGACGACGTTCGAGCTCGTCGGGACGAACTCTCGCCTCGACGCCGTTCAGGCCGCGATGCTGCGCGTTTTTCTCCCGCACCTGACCGGGTGGAACGCAGCTCGGCGCGAGGCTGCCGCACGCTACGCGGAGCTCGGGCTCGGCGAGGCGGTCGAGCTCCCCGTCGACGAGCCGGGCCACGTGTACCACATGTACGTCGTGCGCTCGACGCGTCGCGGCGAGATCGCCGGTGCCCTTGGCGAAGCGGGCATCGCGTCAGCCTCGTACTACGTCACGCCGATGCATCTTCAGCCCGCCCTGGCCTACCTCGGCTACGAGCGCGGATCGCTTCCCGAGACCGAGCGGATGGCCGTGGAGAACCTCGCCCTGCCGATGTGGGGTTCTATCGGCGCCGACGTGCAGGAGCGAGTCGTCGACGCCGTGCGCTCGGCGGTCGGCGTCCCAGCCTGATGGTCAGATCGCCGGTCAACAGACACAGGCTGTGGCAGGTCGCGGTCGACGCCACGCTGATCGTCGCTGCCTGGGTGGTCGCGTGGAACGTCCGCTTCGACACCGACTGGCCGCGGTACTACGACCGCTACCTCGAGTGGGACGTCATCGCGCTCGTGCTCGGGATCATGCTCCCGGTCTTCATCGCGTTCGGGTTCTACAACCGCTGGTGGCGCTACGTCTCCACGCAAGACATGTGGGGCGCTGTACGGGGCGTGATCGTCGCGGTGATCGCGGCCTTCGTCGTCCTCACGATTCTCGACTTCCATCCGGCGAAGGTTCCGCGATCGATCTGGGTCATTGACGCGCTCGTCCTCCTCGCCCTCGTGGCCGGTGTTCGCCTGCTCGCGCGGACGCTGATCGAGCGGCCGGGTAAGGGAACGATCGTCGCCCGCGGCAAGGAGGTCATCATCGTCGGGGCGGGCGACGCGGCTCAGATCATCCTGCGGGAGATGTTGCGGAACCCATCGCTTGGCTACACGCCGATCGGTCTCGTCGATGACGACCCGCGCAAGAAGAACCTCCGACTGCACGGAATCCGTGTCCTCGGGACGAGTGACGAGCTCCGGCACATCCTCCGTGACCGCCGCCCGGACGAGCTTCTGATCGCGATTCCGTCGGCTTCGGGTGACGTTCGTGAGCGGATTGTCGCGGTCGCTCGCGCCGAGAAGGTGCCCGTCAAGACGCTCCCGGGGCTCTACGAGCTCATCGCTGGCGACTTCAACCTCACCGGCCAGATCCGTCCGGTCGAGGTGGAGGACCTCCTCGGCCGCGAGCCAGTGGAAGCGGATCTCGACTCGATCGCGGGCTATCTCACCGACGAGGTGGTGCTCGTGACCGGAGCGGGAGGCTCCATCGGGTCCGAGCTCTGCCGGCAGATCGCTCGGGTCGGCCCGACGCGGCTCGTTTTGGTCGACAACTCAGAGCCCGGTCTGTTCGAGATCGAGCGCGAGCTCGTCGGCGAACGTGGATTCCATGCCACCGCTGCTGTGCTTGCCGACGCTGGGAATGCCACCAAGATGCGCCAGGTCTTCGAGAAGTATCGGCCGGCGGTCGTCTTCCACGCAGCGGCGTACAAGCATGTCGCGCTCGTCGAGGCCAATCCGGTCGAGGCGGTGCGCAACAACACGCTGGCGACTCGTACGGTCGCGGACGTCGCGGTCGAGTTCGGGGCAAAGCGGTTCGTTCTCATCTCCACGGACAAGGCCGTCCACGCAAAGGGCGTGATGGGCGGCACGAAGGCCCTCTGCGAGTGGATCGTCGAGGCGTGGGGGCACCGCGACGACACGACGACCCGCTTCTGTGGGGTGCGGTTCGGAAACGTGCTCGGCTCGTCGGGCAGCGTGATTCCGATCTTCCGCAAGCAGATCGCGCGCGGCGGGCCGGTCACGGTGACCCACGCGGAGATGACCCGCTACTTCATGACTATCCCGGAGGCCGTGCAGCTCGTCATCCAGGCCGGCGCGATCGGCGGGCGCGGGCAGGTGTACGTGCTCGACATGGGCGACCCGGTCAAGATCGTCGATCTGGCCGACACGATGATCCGGCTCTCGGGGAAGCAGCCCGGGGTCGACGTCGCGATCGAGATCACCGGACCGCGCCCCGGCGAGAAGCTGCACGAGGAGCTGTGGTCGGAGACGGAGACCGTCACGCCCTCGACACACGAGGCGATCATGCTCGTGACGCGCCCACCTATCGACCGACACTGGCTCGAAGACGAGCTCGACGAACTCGGGAGCCTCGTCGAGGCGGGCGAGACGCTCGAGCTGGTCGGGCGCCTCAACGCGATCGTCGGAGCGCGTCGCCGGAACGGCATCGCTGCCGGAGACGGCGCGGGCGCCGTCGAAACGGCGCCCGCATCCGAGACTGTTTCCTGAGTCCGGCCTAGATACCCGGGATTCGGAGCAGGAGTAGCTGCCCGCCCTCCCTCTTGTAGGTGAAGTCGGGCCCGACGGCGCCGAAGTTGTCCTCGCCGTCGGCCTTTTCGACCCACAGCGTGTGCGCTTGGACGTCGATCAGGAACGCCCCGGGGCCGAACGCGGCCGAGGCGTCGACGATTCCGCTCGACTCCCACGCCCCCCAGTTGCCGATGGAGAGGGCGGTCGAGCCAGGAGGCAGACCCACATCGGTCGGGCCGCCGTCCGCAGACTGGTCGACCTTTGCGACGACCTGAGGCGTGCCCGAGAACGGGACGTACCAAAGTCGCCCCGTGGTGGCATTGGGAAGTCCCTGGTCAGCGAGCGCGAACTGTTGGCTTGATCCAGGATCTTCGGTCAGGAGGAGCCCAGTGGCCGTGGTCTCGATGTTGTCGGGTTGGTGGACCTCATCGAGCGTCTTGACTGGGTTGTTGTCGCCCTCGACGAACACCGTGAGCGATTCGACGACCTTCGGGTCGTTTGGATCGAGCTCCATCCTCCAGACACGGCCGTTTGTCGAGCGGCCTGGCTGGGAGATACCAGCTGTGCCTCGCCCCGAGTCGACGACATAGACGACGTTCTCCATGCCCGGCCGCTTGTCGTAGGCGATGTCCTCGACGCGGACGAACTGGAACACGTTGTTGAGCTGGCTCCAGTACTCCAGCACCCACTG
>DASTEM010000088.1:0-2518 GCA_035709545.1 Gaiellaceae bacterium
CACTCTTGAATCCCGCCGTCCCCGCCGCGAGCTTTCACCGGCTATGGCAGAAGAAGCACTCATCGTTCGGGGTGCCCGCGAGCACAACCTCCAGAACGTCGACGTCACGATCCCCCGTGATCGGCTGACCGTCATTACCGGCCTGTCCGGCTCGGGCAAATCCTCGCTCGCGTTCGACACCATCTACGCGGAAGGACAGCGTCGCTACGTCGAGTCGCTCTCGGCGTATGCCCGGCAGTTCCTCGGCCTCATGGAAAAGCCCGACGTCGACGCCATCGAAGGGCTGTCACCGGCGATCTCCATCGAGCAGAAAACGGCCGGCCACAATCCTCGATCGACCGTCGGCACGGTCACCGAGATCTACGACTATCTGCGTCTGCTCTATGCGCGGGCTGGAACGCCGCACTGCCCCACCTGCGGTCGACCAGTGCAGCGCCAGAGCGCAGGGCAGATCGCGGAGAACATTCTGACCTGGCCGGGTGGCACGCGCATCGAGGTGCTCGCTCCCCTCGTCCGCGGCCGCAAGGGAGAGTTCCGCGATCTCTTCGAGGCGGTTCGCAAGCAGGGCTTCATTCGCGCCATCGTCGATGGGGCGACAGTAGAGCTCTCCAATCCACCGAAGCTCAATCGTCGGCAGAACCACACGATCTCCGTCGTGGTCGATCGCCTCGTCGTCCGCTCCGAAGATCGCGGCCGGCTCACCGATTCCATTGAGACGGCCTTGAAGCTCGCCGATGGGCTCGTCGAGGTAATCGCTCACCCAACCGATTCCTCGGTCCTCGTTCCTCAGTCTTCTCTCTTTTCGGAACGGTACGGCTGTCCGACCTGCGGCCTCTCGCTTCCCGAGCTCGAGCCGCGCCAGTTCTCGTTCAATTCACCGTACGGCGCGTGCTCGCACTGCAGCGGACTCGGCACGCGCCGCGAAGTGAGCGAGCAGCTCATCCTCGGCGACCCGAGCATCTCGATTCTCGAGGGGGTGATTCTCCCCTGGGGTGAGCCCAGTGGACATCTCCGCAAGGGTGTGCTGCCGGCGCTCGCCAAACAGTTCGGCTTCGAGCTGAACACGCCGTGGGGCAAGCTTCCTCCGCGGGTTCGCGAGCTGATCCTTCATGGCTCGAGCGGCAAGCAGTCCACGATTCGGTACGAGTCACAGACGCTCCGTGGGGAATACACCATCGCGTGGGAAGGCGTGCTCACGAACGTCCAGCGGCGCTACGAAGAGACGACGTCGGACTCGGTGCGAGAAGAGCTCGAGGAGTACATGGTCGAGGCTCCGTGCGCCGAGTGCCAGGGACGCCGCCTCAAGCGCGAGTCGCTGGCGGTGACGATCGGCGGTCGCAACATTGGTGAGGTCACCGAGTTGCCGGTCACCGACACGCTCGAATTCTTCGAGTCGCTGCCCCTCCGCGCCCCCGGCACCCCCGGCCTCGATCCGGACATCGCCGGGCCAATCCTCAAGGAAGTACGCGAACGGCTGCGGTTTCTCGTGGACGTGGGGCTCGACTACCTGACGTTAGGCAGGTCGGCCGAATCCCTGTCCGGAGGCGAGGCGCAACGCATCCGGCTCGCGACGCAGATCGGCTCACGCCTCGTGGGGGTCCTGTACATCCTCGACGAGCCGTCGATCGGACTCCACCAGCGCGACAACGCGCGGCTCCTCGCCACGCTGAAGCAGCTGCGCGACCTCGGGAACACCGTGATCGTCGTCGAGCACGATGAAGAGACGATGCGAGAGGCCGATTATCTGATCGACCTCGGACCGGGCGCGGGGCGCCACGGCGGGCGCGTCGTCGCCGCGGGAACCATTGACGAAGTTCGCGCCACTCCGGCATCGATCACCGCGCAATATCTCACCGGCGCGATGAAGATCGCCGTGCCCGAGCAGCGGCGCGCTCCGCGGCCACGGCACGCACTCACGATCGAGGGCGCGACGGCGCACAACCTCAGGAATCTCGATGTCGAGATTCCGCTTGGATTGTTCGTCGCCGTCACCGGCGTCTCGGGGTCGGGGAAGTCCACGCTCATCGAGGACATCCTCCACCGCGCGCTGGCCAGACACTTCTATCGCGCTCGCGTGATTCCAGGCGCGCATCGTCGCATCACGGGCCTCGAGCAGATCGACAAGGTCATCGACATCGACCAGAGCCCGATCGGACGCACGCCGCGTTCGAATCCGGCGACGTATACGGGACTCTTCACCCCGATTCGCGAGCTCTTCGCCGAGCTCCCCGAAGCGAAGATTCGCGGCTACGGACCGGGACGCTTCTCCTTCAACGTGAAGGGCGGGCGATGCGAGGCGTGTCAGGGCGACGGGTTGGTGAAGATCGAGATGCACTTCCTCCCCGACGTGTACGTTCCCTGCGAGGTGTGCAAGGGAAAACGCTACAATCGGGAAACGCTCGAGGTGCGCTTCCGCGGGAAGAGCATCTCCGACGTGCTCGAGATGACCGTCGAGGATGCGCTGGAGTTCTTCGAGAATCAGCCGCGCATTCGCCAGAAGCTCGAGACGCTGGTCGAC
>DASTEM010000089.1:0-12188 GCA_035709545.1 Gaiellaceae bacterium
GAGGAGATGGTGGGCGCGTATCCGCTCGACCCGGCCCTCGCCGTCGACATCGGCGTCGGTGACGACTGGGCGGAGGCCAAGTCGTAAGCGCCGCGTGCTGGTGCTGCTCGACGCCTCCCGTGCGGGCATCATCGGTACTCCCGCCCAGTTTCCGTCGTGCGGCATGTATTGGAATCGCGACACGGTTCCTGGGGCTACGAAGCGACGTGTAAAACTCGGCTGGACGGGCTGTCGGCCCGTCGGCACCCGCAAACCGTCGTGGCTCGTCCCCGTGCGACTCTCCGGCTGAAGGGCTTGCAGCCACCCCGTTCTGGGGATGCCCGTCCCCCTTCGTGGGGATTCATCGACGCGCGGGTCTCGGGACGATCTGGGGGAGCGGGCCGGTGCGGCCGGTCCGGAACTGCGGCTCAAGGAGGTATATGACCATGATCCATTGGGCGAGGCGGACCTATCCCGCCCTCATCCTGCTCCTGGTGCTTGCGAGCCTCGGGGGCGGATTCCACTGGGGTATCAGCGCATCCAGAGTTCTGGGCGGCTAACTGAGCGTGACACCCCAGGTTGGAAAGGCCTTGTCGAACGACGAGCCGGGCGTCCAGCGCGACGCCCGGCTCGCTCTCTTCGTGCTCGCGACGTCACTTGCCGGCGGCGCCGCGGTCCTCGGCGTTGCCGCGCTGATCCTCCGCGACCCGCCTGGCATCGAGGTCGCTCTGGGGATTCTTGCGCTCGGTGCGGCCGCGGCGGTCGCAGAGGCGTTTCCGGTTCCGGTTCCCGGTGTCTCGGCAGGAGGCGTCTCGCTTGCAGCGTCGTTCATCGTGGGCGCCTCGCTCATCTACGACTGGCGCGCCGCGGTCCTCATCGGATGCGTCGCCCGCGGGGCGGTCGAGATCGCACAGCGCCGTCCCTTCGATCGGCTGGTATTCAACTCCTCGACGTACGCGCTCGCGGGCGCGGCGACAGGTCTCGGAAGTCTCGCGATCGGCGAGGAATCGTCGATCGGTGCCCTGTTCGCTGCCGTAATAGTCGCGTCGCTCTCCTTCTACCTCGTCAACATCGGGCTCGTCGCGGCCGTTGTCGCCGTCGCGACCCGCGGAACGCTCCGGGCGGTGCTCGAACACTCGCTCTCCTCGACCTGGATCCCATTCGGTCTCATGGCGACGGTCTCGCTCCTGCTCGAGGTTCTGTGGACGCGCTCGCCCTGGCTCGCGCCGACCCTGCTCGGGCCCCTCGTCGCCGTCGCCCTCTATCAGCGGTCGGCCCGAACTGCGCTCGAGGCGATGCGCCTCGCGCAGACCGATCCCCTCACGGGTCTCGGCAACCATCGTTCCTTCCAGGAGCACCTCGGCCGCGAGTTGCAGCGCGGTCCCGGTCCGACGGCGCCGTTGACGCTGTGCGTCGTCGACGTCGACCACTTCAAGCGGATCAATGACGCCTTCGGCCATCCTGCCGGCGACGCAGTTCTGGTCGAGATCGGCGATGCGCTCCGGGCATGTGGCACGGCGTACCGCGTCGGCGGAGACGAGTTTGCCGTCATCCTGCCCGGACGAGGTCCCACCGAGGCGCAAGACGTCATGACGAAGGCGTTCGGCGGACTGGCCGGTTCGACGCTGGAGCTCGGTCCCTCAGTTCGACTCTCCGGAGGCATCGCTTCGATTCCGGCACACGCGCGCACCCGCGACGAGCTGCTCGATCACGCGGATAGAGCGCTGTACGAGGCCAAGGGCCAGGGTCGTGGCGTCGTGCATGTCTACGACGAGCGATCGTCGATCTTCGAACGTCCGGATCGTGCGGCCGAGCGCCGAGCTCATCTCCGGGCGGCAGGCGCTCTGGCCGAGCTCCTCGACGCCGCGGACGGATTCATCGACGATCTCGACAGTCAGCGAGGCAGCCATTCACAGCGTGTTTCCGAGCTCGCCGTGGGAATCGCGACGACGCTCGGCCTTCACGAGGACGACGTCGGTCTCGTGGGCCTCGCCGGGCGGGTCCACGACATCGGGAAGCTGGCGATTCCAAAGGAGCTCCTGCGGAAGACGGAGGAGCTCACGGAGCCGGAGATGGCGCTCATGCGCGACCACGTCGACATCGGGGCACGCGTCCTCGACTCGCTGGGTGCGGGCGACATCGCGCAGTGGATCCTCCACCACCACGAGCGCTGGGACGGAACCGGGTATCCCTACGGCCTACGGGCGGACGCGATCCCGCTTCCCGCTCGGATCATCTTCGTGGCGGACTCGTTCGACGCGATGACGTCCCAGAGGCCGTTCAAGGAGGCCGTGTCTCACGCGGAGGCGCTATCGGAGATCAGAAGCTTGGCCGGTCGCTGGTACGACCCCGCTGTCGTCGCGGCACTCGAGGTCACGCAGGCTCGCGCCGGGTCGGACGTGGTGCGTCGCCTCGAGCTCGTAGCCTGATCGCTCCGACAGGCGACACGAGGTCACCGGCGGGCGTTGATCGCAATTTGCGGCCTGAATAGCTGGCTATACTCCGCGCTCCGATGGCCAACGACATCGCCGAGAAGCCTGCCGTGACAGAGGACGGGGTGTGGATCACGGGCCCCGACGGGGAGCTCGTCCCCGACTACGAGGCCTCGTTCCCCGAGATCAACGAGGGAGAGGTCGTGCACGGCACGGTCGTGCGCGTGGACAAGGACGAGGTGCTCGTCGACATCGGCTACAAGTCCGAAGGCGTCATCCCGGTCGCCGAGCTGACGATTCGCCGGTCGGTCAACCCTGCAGACGAGGTAGCCGTCGGCGAGGAGATCGACGCGCTCGTCCTCACGAAGGAGGACGCGGACGGCCGGCTGATCCTCTCCAAGAAGCGCGCCCGGTTCGAGCTCGCTTGGAAGCGGATCGAGGCGGCGGCCGAGTCTGGCGAGCCCGTTATCGGGAAGACGATCGAGGTCGTCAAGGGCGGCCTGATTCTCGACCTCGGAGTACGCGGGTTCCTGCCCGCGTCGCTCGTCGATATCAGGCGCGTCCAGGATCTCGACGAGTTCCTCGGCAAGGAGCTTCGCTGCAAGGTCATCGAGCTCAATCGCTCGCGCAACAACGTCGTTCTCTCGCGACGCGCAGTGCTCGAGGACGAGCGCAAGGAGATGCGCCAGGCGATCCTCGACCGGCTCAACCCCGGCGACGTCATCGAGGGTCAGATCTCCAACATCGTCGACTTCGGCGCGTTCGTCGACCTGGACGGGATGGACGGGTTGATCCACATTTCGGAGCTTTCGTGGAGCCATGTCAACCATCCGTCCGAGGTGCTCGAGATCGGGCAAACCGTGAAGGTAAAGGTGCTCGACATCGACCGCGAGCGCCAGCGGATCTCGCTCGGCCTCAAGCAGACGCAGATGGATCCCTGGCAGCAGGTTCTCGACTCGTACCGCGAGGACGACGTCGTCGAAGGCCGCGTGGCGAAGGTAGTCACGTTCGGCGCCTTCGTCGAGATCCTCCCCGGTGTCGAGGGGCTCGTCCACATCTCGGAGCTTGCTCCGCACCACGTGGAGAACCCGCGTGAGGTGGTCGCGCAGGGACAAGCCGTGAACGTTCGGATCCTCGAGATCGACGGTGAGCGCCGCCGGCTGTCGCTGTCTCTGAAACGGGTCGAGGAGGGCGAGCAGCCGGTCCCGCGCGCGGACGGCGCCGAGTCGGTGCACACGATGCCCAACCTGATCCTGTCCGAGGAGGCGTTTCCGGCGGGCGATGCCTCGACTGGGCTCGCGTACGCGCTCGAGGACGTCGAGCCGGGCGACAGCGAGACCGAGTCGGGTGAGACCGAGGTGCTCGACGCGGAAGCCGAGCTGATGCCCGAGGCGACGGTCGACGTGACGGCCGAGGCCGAGGCTGAGACCGAGACCCTGCATGAGGTCGAGGACGGCATCTCTGAAGAGCAGTCGGAGGACCCGGCTCTCGAGGTCGTCTCCGACACCGCCGACTCCGACTAGATTCACCTCGCCTTGAGCCGCCCGCTTGCGGTTGCGATCACCGGTGGGATCGGCGCCGGCAAGTCGACGGCGCTCGAATGCTTCCGCCGTCATGGAGCGGCAACCGTGTCGAGCGACGACATCGTCCACCACCTGCTTGCGACTGATCCGGAGGTGAAGCGCGCGCTCGTCGAGCGGCTGGGCCAGGACATTCTCGGCGCTGATGGAGTACCCGATCGGGAGCGAATCGCGGTTCGCGTATTCAACGACCGGCCTGCGCTCGATTTTCTGGAGAAGCTCCTGCATCCGCTCGTTTCGCGCGAGTACATGGCGTGGCGCGCGCAGCTCGGGGCTCTCGCCGATCCGCCGGCCGTGTGCGTGACGGAGGTACCGCTCCTCTTCGAGGTGGGTGCGGAAGAGCGCTTCGACGCCGTGATCGTGATCACCGCACCTGCGAAGTTGCGCGAGGCGCGTCGCGGCGGCCGTCGGGACGATCGCGAGTCGAGGCTCATCCCCGATCGCGAGAAGGTGAAGCGCGCCGACTTCGCGTACGTCAACACGGGAACGCCGGACGAGCTCGACGCGTGGGTCGCAGAGGTCATGGCCATCCTGACCGAGCGCGCGAGCGGAGACTCTCACACCAAGACGGGCTGCAACGCTAGTGACAAGTTGTAACTTGATCCGTTCCTGGCTCCTGGCGCGGCGCCGCACGCCAAGTGACACCACCCTGTAACTTGGCGCTTTGTGCTCGCTGGCGGCGGCCACTCGTTCCGTGCGGATCCGGACCCTTGCAGCCGTCCTCGTTCTGGCCATCGCCGGGGCTGCCGCATGGGTCGTCGAGGCCGAGCCCGACCTCTACCTCCGCGCTCGCTACCCGCTCGAGTACACCGAGATCGTCCGCAGTCACGCGAGGAACTACGACCTGGATCCCGCGCTCCTCGCCGCGGTGATCTACGCCGAGAGCCGGTTCGACCCGAGCGCGCGTTCGGAGGCCGGAGCCGTGGGCCTCATGCAGCTTCTTCCGGAGACGGCGAAGGGCATCGCAACGAGGACGGGCGGAACTCGCTTCGTCGTCGCGGATCTGCTCGATCCCGAGATCAACGTGCGCTATGGCTCGTGGTACCTCGACCACCTACGAGACCGCTACGGCGACTCGAAGCTGACGCTCGCCGCGTACCACGCGGGCCAGGGAAACGTCGACCGCTGGAAGCGCGACGGTCTGGGAATCGCTTTTCCGGAGACTCGCGCTTACGTCTCCGAGGTCGTGCGGCTCAGACGGGTGTACCGGCAGGCATATCCGCACGAGCTCGCGGGCTGACCGTCTCGGCGAGGCCGTCGCCTCGTCGATCGCCCGAGGTCCGTTGACGGCTTTCGAACGTCTCGCCGTGCCTCGCAACGAGGTTGCCGATCGTCGTCCAGCGGAAATCGCGGAGCAGTGCGGCGAAGCGCGCCTCGGTCCGCTCGATGTTGAGGTAGTGCCGGAACCGCTCGCTGCGCTTCAGTCCGTTCACGCGGGGCTGGCCGGCATCGAGCTCCCACGGGTGGATGTAGAAGACGTAAGGCTTCCCGCTTTGCAAGATCCGCCGTACGCCCAGCTTGAAGGCGGGGTAGGGAATCAGCCGAAAGTAGCCGCCTCCAGCCCAAGGCAACGCCTGAGCTCCGAGGTGGAGGCAGGACAGGCCGACTTCGGTGAGCCCGTCGTTGGTCGCGATCGGAGACGTGTGCCGTAGCGCGGCGGGTTTGCCGTAGCGCGAGCTGCCGATCGTCGTCGGAAAGTGCGAGGAGTCGTACTGGAAACCGACGTCTCGCAGAATCGGCAGAGCCCAATCCGTGATCGAGAAGCTCGGCGCCCGGTAGCCACGCACCTCCTGGCCTGAGATGTCCTCGAGTAGCGTCTTCGACTGTGTGACGTCGGCGCGGAATGTGGCCTCATCCGACTCGTGAATCATCTCGTGGTCGTACCCGTGAGAGGCGATCTCGTGACCGGCCTCTGCGATGCGACGCACGAGCTGCGGTGCTCGCTCTGCGACGGAGCCGAGCACGAAGCACGTCGACCGTACGCCGAGGTCGTCCATTACGTGCAGCATCCGGTCCATCGACCTCTCAACCCGCAACTGAAGCGTGGGCCACGTCTCGCGCGGAACCGCGCGTCTCAGGTTCTCGACGTGGAACCAGTCCTCGACGTCGATCGACATCGCGGCCCGGTGCTCCGGGAGCGGGGGGCGCCGGAGCAAAGGTCGGTTAGCGTCCACCTCGCCTGAGCAGGACCACTCCGAACGTCTTCGAAAGGATCAAGGCGTCGAGAGCCAGGCTGCGATGCTTGAGGTAGTAGAGGTCGTACGACAGCTTTGTCGCCGCGCCGGAGACGTCGGCCGTATACGCGTACTGCACCTGCGCCCAGCCCGTGATCCCGGGCTTAAGCAGGTCTCGCCGGCTCCAGAACGGAACATGCTCACCGAGCACGTCCAGGAACTCCGGGCGCTCCGGCCGAGGGCCGACGATGCTCATCTCGCCTCGAAGGACGTTCCAGAGCTGCGGGAGCTCGTCGATGCGGGTCTTTCGCAACACGCGGCCGACGGGCGTCGTGCGGGGATCGTTCTCGCTGGCCCAGACAGCGGCGCCTGCCTCGGCGTCAGGAACCATCGTCCGGAACTTCAGGATCTCGAAGAGCTTGCCGCCTTCTCCCACTCGAATCTGCCGGTAGAGCACCGGGCCACGCCCAGAGGCGCGGATGAGCAATGGAACCACGGCGAGAAGTGGCGACGTGAGGACGAGTGCGATCGAAGCCACGACGACGTCCAACATTCGCTTGGCGCCCGTCGAGTAGTTCTGATGCTCGAGGTCGAGAACGCTCGCGAACCACGAGGGGGTGGCACTCTGGCTGTCCACCCGGTGGAGTGCGCACTCCTGGAACTCGATCGTGTCGAGCACGTGGACGGACGTCATTCCCGCCGCCAGGAGTCGCTCGGCCGTCTCTGCTCGCGTATCGCTCGCGCACACGACCACGTCCGTTCGGTGGCGTCGCACGATCTCGACGAGATCGGACGTGTCTCCGAGTGACGGCACGCCGTTGGAGCTCACCCCGTTGACGTAGTCCTCGACGACGCCGATGCACTCGAACTCTCGATTGCGCGTGTCCTTGAGCTCATATGCGAGCTCGCGCGCGTGGTCGTCGGGATCGAGGAGAACCACGCGGCGCGCCGGGTCCAGAATCCTGGCGGCCGCGAGGTAGAAGACCGCGGCGATCAGGAACACGCAGCCCGCCATGACCAGCAGCTCCTCTGTCGTGATGAGGAGATCGAGAACCCAGAAGTTCAAGAGTGAGATCACCGCGAGCCCGAGAGTCGTCCCGCCGACGGTTGCAACGATCGGCCCGGTCTCGAGCTCTCTGGCGAGATGAGCGCTACGCCGCAAGCTCAAGAACCAGATCGTGGTGATTGCGACGGTGAGCCCGACGAGGCTGAACCCCCAGATGTTGGCCAGCGTCGCGAGGATGACGGCGGTGAAGCAGCCGATGAGTCCTGCGAGCGCGATCCGTACGGCAAGCTCGAGGTGCGGCCAGGGCTCGCGCCGCGGCCACTCGACCTCGAGCGCCTGTGGCAGCTCGAGTGTTGCCGCGTACTCGAGCGTCGCCGGGCCGCCGACGTCCTCGTGCGCGATGATCGCCTCGGTCACGCTTCCCCCCACACCGTCGCGCGGAAAGCGGGCGAGGGGGTCTCAGTGACTGCTCGCGCTGCATGAGCGGGCGCCGACCACGCATGATCCGACGTGGCGTTCCAGCGCACGGTTCCCGTACCGCTTCGCGGTCGGGTCATCGCGACCCCAGGCCCCAATACCCCCAACTCGTCCTCCCCCGGACTATCTTTACCTTCCCCTCCTAGGAGATTGCCCGGATGGAGGCAGTAAGTCAAGCCCCCGAGTTCCGGAATGCCGCAACGAGCTGATCGACCGAGCAGGTCGCGGCCGGCTGTCTCCTCGTGAGTTGTCCGCAAAGTACGAGAATCAGCGACCGCTTCGTCGCCGATTCTCCTTGCGAGGTAGCTGAGTTCGCTCTACCCTCGGTGAAGTCGCTGCTGCTGCCAGTGGGGGGCAGAGCAGGGGAGGAGGAAGAGTTTGGCCCAGGGGAAGACCGACTGCGCCCGCCCGCGCCGTTTCGGAGAGCGCAGGGGTGTAGCAGGGCGGTGGCCACGGTCGCGAGCGCGTTCCCGAGCGCTCGGGCTCGCGGCCGTGGCCACCGTCGCGGCGGTCTCGGTGGTGTCGGCAGCCGCGGCCCCTGACCTGGCGCGCCAGCAGGCCGGCTCGGGCGGAGTCCGGCTGGCCCGAGTCCTCGAGCACGACAGAACGGGTGTCGAATCACCGGCCGGACTGGCCTACTCGCCTACGAGCAAGTCCTTCTACGCCATCGGCGGCCGCCAGGGCGGTGGTGCAGCGGACACCGACGTCGTGAGGATCACTCCGTTCGAGCACTCGCCCGAATCGGATCGGTCGGGCTCGGCGCGGCTCGCGGCCGCTGTCAAGGACCCGGCCAACGTCGCGTTCGACGCTCGTCGCGGCCGACTGCTGTTGCTCGACAACGCCGACCGGCTCCTCGAGGTGCGGGTCGGTGCCGGCGGCGACCTCGATCCCGCGACGCTCGTCCGCCGCGACGCTCTGCGTCTCGATCTTCGAGACCCGCAGGGGATGACAGTCGATCCCGCGAGCGGGGTCGTCTACATCCTCGATGCCGGCGCAGCCCGGATCGTGCGCGTCGAGCCGGCGCCCGATGGAAGCTTCGACGCCGCCACGACCTCGCTCATCGACGTGCCGGGACGTGGGGTGACCGGCGCACGCGGCCTGGCCTTCGATCCGTCCTCGGGTCATCTCCATCTCGGTAGCGCGCAGGGGCTCGTCGAGTTGACGTCGGGCGGCGGCGAGATTGCGACACGTGACCTTTCCGGACTCGGTCTCGCGAGGCCGGGGGGCATGACCTTCGCGCCCAGCGGCGACCTTACCGACGATCCTGCGCAGCTGAGCGTGTATCTCGCCGACAGCGGCGCGGGTCAGAGCCCGGGACAGATCGTGGAGCTCTCGATCGAGCCGCTTGCTGCGACGCCGCCGATCGACTTCACCTCCAGCCTCCTGACCACTCTGGACATGGGCGCCCTGTCACCGCCCAGCCCCGATCCGTCCGGGATCACCTACGTTCCTGCGACAGACCGTCTCCTGATCAGCGACGGTGAAGTCGAGGAGACGGTCCTCGGGATCACCCATTTCCAGGGTGCCAGCGTCTGGGAGCTGAACCGGTCGGGACTGACCCTCAACCGCACGGCAAACATCTCGAACGTCCCGCCGGGGGTGGTGGTTCCCGTCACGAACGAGCCGACGGGTGTGGCCTTCAATCCCACGAACGGCCACTACTACTTCGCTGCGGATGACGGGAAGAAGGTCTACGACGTCAACCCGGGAGCCGACGGCCTCGTCGGCACGGCGGCCGACACAGTCACGTCCTTCGACACGCTGAGCTTCGGCAACAGCGATCCCGAGGGAGTCACCTACGACACGTTCAGCGGCCACCTGTTCGTCGCCGACGGACTCAACCGGGAGGTCTACGAGTACACGACGACCGGTTCGTACATCGGCCAGTTCGACACCGCACAGTACGGGGTCGAGGATCCCGAGACCGTCGAGTTCAACTCGCTCAGCGGCACGCTGTTCATCTTGAGCGACACGTCGAACACCGTGCCTCCGGCGCCCGTCATCGTCGAGACGACGACGAGCGGCGCTCTCGTGCGAACGATCAACGCGGCGGCCTCGGGCGCGATCAAGCCGGCCGGTCTTGCGTACGCGCCTGCGAGCGACGGTTCAGTCGACAAGAGCTTCTACATCGTCGATCGGGGAGTCGACAACAACGCCGACCCGAACGCGGTGGACGGCAAGCTGTACGAGCTGTCGACACCGCCCCCGGACCCGCCCGCGAACTTGCCGCCCGTCGTCAACGCGGGCACCGACCAGTCGGCGACGCTCCCGGCGAGCATCAACCTCGACGGCACCGTCACCGACGACGGCAAGCCCATCCCGCCGTCGCTGAGCACGACTTGGACGCAGGTGAGCGGTCCGAGCACCGTCACGTTCGGGAACCCGAGCAGTGTCGACACGACCGCGAGCGTGCCCATCTCGGGTATCTACGTGGTGCGCCTGACCGCGAGCGACAGTCAGTACTCTGCGTCTGACGACGTCACGCTCACGTTCTCGGGCTCGGGGAACATCCAGAGCCTCGATGTCCCCGTGACTTTCGGTGCGGACGATGCGGAGGAGAGCACCGCCAACGTCGTGCTGATCGGGAACTCGGATCTCGACCTGATGACCGCCGACGAAACGAATCTCGTCGTGGGCACGCGCTTCAGAGTCGTGCCGATTCCATCCGGCGCGAGCATCACGAACGCATACGTGCAGTTCACTGCCGAGGAAGCTCCAAACTCGCAGGCGACATCGCTCACGATCAAGGGCGAGGCGGCTGACAACGCGGCGGTCTTCGCCGCCGTCAACGGGAACCTGTCGACCAGGCTTACGACGACGGCGTCCACAGCGTGGACAGTCGACCCGTGGCTGAACGTCGGCGACACGTTGCTTGCGCAGCGCAGTCCCAACCTCTCCGGGATCATCCAGGAGATCGTGAACCGTGGCGGCTGGGCGAGCGGCAACGCAGTCGTCCTCCTCGTGACCGGGAGCGGAACCAGGGTCGCTGAGTCGTTCAACAAGACCGGAACTGTCGGCGGCGACCCCCTGCTTCATGTCGAGTACACGACCGGCGGCGGCGGCAACAGCCCGCCGCAAATCACGTCGAACGGCGGCGGTGCTACTGCCACGGCCTCACCGGCCGAGAACCAGGCAGTCGTCACCGACGTCGACGCGGTCGACCCCGACGTCGGCAATACGCTCACGTACGCGATCTCGGGTGGTCTGGATGCCCAGCTCTTTGCGATCAACAGCTCGAACGGCGTCCTGACGTTCCTGACCGCCCCAAACTACGAGGCGCCGGCCGACGCGGGCGCGAACAACGTCTACGACGTGACGGTCTCCGTCACCGACGGCCAGGGCGGCTCCGACTCGCAGGCGATCGCCGCGACGGTACAGAACGTCAACGAGTTCGTTCCCGTGATCACGTCGAACGGTGGCGGGGCTTCGGCCGCCATGTCCGGCCCCGAGGGCCAGACCGCGGTCACCGACGTCAACGCGACCGACGGCGACGGCGAGACCCTCACGTACTCGCTCGCCGGGGGAGCAGACATCGGCGACTTCACCATCGACCCGTCGAGCGGTGTCCTGACCTTCACCGTCCCGCCCGACTTCGAGGCGCCGGCAGACACGAACACGGACAACTTCTACGAGGTCACGGTCGCGGCCTCGGACGGCAGCTTCTCGGACACGCAGGCACTCACGGTTCAGGTCACCGACGTCGTCGAGGGCAACAACCCGCCGGTGATCACCTCGGACGGCGGAGGCGCGACCGCCGCGAAGTCGGTGGAAGAGAACCAGACAGCCGTCACCGACGTCGATGCGACCGACCCCGACGTCGGCGACACGCTCATGTACTCGATCGTCCCGGGAGGCGACGGGGGTGCCTTCGCGATCGCTCCCTCGTCGGGTGTGCTGACCTTTGTCGTGCCTCCGAACTTCGAGTCCCCCACAGACCTCGGCGGGAACAACGTGTACGACGTCACCGTCTCGGTTTCGGACGGCAACGGCGGTTCCGACACCCAGGCGATCGCGGTCACGGTCACGAACGTGAACGAGTCCCCTCCGGTGATTGGCTCCAACGGGGGCGGCGCTACGGCCTCGGTCTCGGTGCCTGAGAATCAGACCGCGGTCACGGACGTCGACGCGACCGACGGCGACCTGCAGACGCTCGCGTACTCGATCTCGGGCGGCCCCGACGCTGCGCGCTTCACGATCGTGCCTACGACAGGCGTCCTGACGTTCGTGACGCCACCGAACTTCGAGGCGCCAGCGGACGTGGGCACGAACAACGTGTACGACGTGACCGTCCAGGCCTCCGACGGCGGCCTCGCGGACACGCAGGCGATCGCGGTCACGGTCACGGACGTTGCCGAGCCGGCGGGCTCGCCGCTCTACTTCTCGCTCGCCGACGTCACGACCGTCGGCGGGGTCACCGCCGAGAACGAGGACGTCGTCCTCTTCGACGGGACGAGCTTCAGCCTCGCCTTCGACGGCTCCGACGTCGGCGTCGCGGCCCTCCGCATCGATGCCTTGGCATGGGTCGATTCGACGAGCCTCC
>DASTEM010000090.1:0-2472 GCA_035709545.1 Gaiellaceae bacterium
GTGCAGGCTCTCGGCGAGCGACTCGTCGAACACGAACGGCGCCACCTCGACCTCTCCCGCGAGCGGGTGTGACGGGTTGGGGCGTCGAGTGAGCGTGCGCACGCGCCGCTCACGGGCGAGAAGCGCCTCGGCGACATGACGACCCGTGTACGAGAAGGCTCCGGTGACGACGTCGAGCTCGGCCATCCGGGCTCAGCTCACGTATCGCGAAGACCAGGCTGCAATCACGTCAGCCGCGTAGCTCGCATCCGCGCGCCGGGTGAGGAGGTGGTCGGCGTCGTCGAGCGAGACGAAGCTTTTCGGGTGCTTCGCGGCCCCGTACAACTGCGCAGCGTTGTCGATGCCGACGATCTCGTCGACGGGGGAGTGCAGGAAGAGCACCGCACGCCGAAGCTCCGAGACCGCCGTCGCGAGTCGCTGCGACGCGATGTCCTCGAGAAAGCCACGGCGGATGCGGAACGTCCGTCCGGCGATCGCGACCTCGGCCTCTCCGCTCGCGAGGATCTCGTCGCGCGAGCCCGCGAACAGGTGCGCGACGTGCGCCGGATCGGCGGGAGCGCCGATCGTGCAGACCGCGCGTGCCTCGGGAACGCGCGCGGCAGCGGCCAGCACGGCAGCGCCACCGAGCGAGTGACCGACGAGCAGAACCGGCGCGCTGTGAGCGACGCGCAAGTAGTCGGCCGCGGCGACGAGGTCGTCGACGTTCGAGGAGAACGTCGTGTTCGCGAACTCGCCCTGGCTCGATCCGAGCCCGGTGAAGTCGAACCGCAGCACGGCGACGCCGTGCTCCGTGAGCCCGCGCGCGATGCGGGACGCCGCGACAACGTCCTTCGAGCAGGTGAAGCAGTGGGCGAAGAGCGCCGTAGCGACGGGTTCTCCAGCAGGCAGGTCGCAACGAGCCGCGAGCTCGTCGCCCTGCGAGCCGATGAACGTCAGCTTCTCGGCGAGTCCGGCTTGCGGGCTGCCCATATCTCCTCGGCCGGCCACTTCCGCGCCCAGTCGGCCGTGACGTGGGAGTAGTACTCGTGGGTCACGGCGCCCTCCGGGGCGAAGAGCTCGATCAGAGCCTCGATCTCGAAGCCCGCGCCGCGGAGTATCCGGAGCAAGTCGCCGTGACCGAGGGGAAACTGCACGCCTCCGTCCGCCCACGCGAACCTGTACATCTCGCGCTGTGGGCGCTGGAGGCACTCGGACGTCGAGTCCGGATCCTCGACTGCGCAGAGCATGAGGAGTGGACTGCCGCGCATGAAGACGAGACGCCCGCCGGGACGGAGCAGCCGATGCGCCTCGGGTATCCACCGATACGGATCGCACCAGATGCTCGCACCGTACTCGGAGACCGCGAGGTCGAAGCTCGCGTCGGGTAACGGGACGTCCTCGGCGTTCGCCTCGATCAGCGGGAACACGATGCCGGTTTCCAGCTGCAGCTCGCGGGCCGTCTCGAGCTGCGCGGGCGTCAGGTCGACGCCGACCGGTCGCGCGCCCTGCTTGGCGAGCCAGGCCGAGAAGTACGCCGTCCCACAGCCGAGCTCGATGACGTCGCTTTCCGCGACGTCTCCGAGGACGCCGAGCTCCTTCTCCCTGTGCGAGAACACGCCCCACGTGAACTCCTCCTCGGCCCACTCGCGCGCTGCCGACCGCCCGGTGTACTCGGCGTTCGACTGCGCCCAGATCGCGCGGTTCTCAGCGAGATAGTCCGGCTCAGACGAGGCCATCGGGGAAGAACAGCGCAAGCTCGCGACGCGCGCTCGCCTTCGAGTCCGAGCCGTGCACGATGTTCTCGGAAAGCTCGAGCGCGTAGTCCCCGCGGATGGTCCCCGGCGCGGAGTCGAGCGGGTTCGTCGCGCCCATCATCGTCCGCACGACCGAGATCGCGGACTCGCCGCTGACCGCCAACGCCAGAACCGGCCCCGAGGTGATGAACTCCACGAGGCCGCGGTAGAACGGCTTGCCCCTGTGCTCCGCGTAGTGCTCGCGCGCCATCGGCTTCGGGATCTTCAACAGCCGGGCGCCACGCAGCTCGAGTCCGCGGCGCTCGAGACGGGCGACGATCTCCCCGGCGAGCCGCCGCTCCATGCCGTCCGGCTTGACGAGGACGAGTGTTGTCTCGCGGGCCATGCGGCCGCCGAGTCTAGTGGTCGCCGGTCGTCGTTCGCCTGGTCGTACGGCGCGTCGAGAGATCCTCGAGCGCAGGCAACGTCGGCGGGAGCTCGGTCGCGCAGTACGGGCACACTTGCCAGAGCGACTCGAGCGGCTGTCCGCACGACGGGCAAGCTGACTTGAGGCGGGTCGTACACACGGGACAGACGAGGTAGGACGGTTCTACGCGGGCCCGGCACACCGGACAGCGCTTGTCGAGCTGCGCGAGTCGCTCCTCCATCGCCTTGATCTCGAGCTCGCGCTCTCGGGCGTCCTCGAGGTACTCGGGCGGCCGGAAGAACATGTAGATGATCGGGCCGAGGAACGGCGGGA
>DASTEM010000091.1:0-11093 GCA_035709545.1 Gaiellaceae bacterium
GCCTGCTCCGACATGTAGAGACTCGAAGACTGCGAGGGTCGGCGGCGGCGAAATGTCACTTGCTGTCCTTGGGCTTTTCCTTTGCCGAGGCGCCGCCACTCGACCCGTTTCCACCGGATTCACCGTTGCCTGGGTCCGTCAGGGGAGTCGGTGGGGTCGGGGGCTCGGTCGTGGAGCCACCGGAGCCGCCGCCGTTTCCACCCGAGCCGCCGTTGCCGTTTCCGCTCGATCCGCCACCGGTTCCGCCTGATCCCGTTCCGTCAGAGCCGCCGCCCGAGCCAGCTCCACCGGAACCCCCGCCCGAGCTAGACCCGCCTCCGCCTGAACCGCCGCTTCCACCGCCCGAGCCCGTTCCGCCGGAGCCGCCTGAGGCACTCGAGCCACCTGAGCTCGTTCCGCCGCCACCTGTGCCGGCTCCGCCGGAGCCACTGTCCGAGCCACTCGAGCCACCTGAGCTCGTTCCGCCGCCACCTGTGCCGGCTCCGCCGGAGTCGCCAGTGCCGCTTCCGCCAGATCCGCCGGACTCGCTCCCGGTATCGCTCGACCCGGTTCCGCTCGACCCCCCGGCGTCTTCGCCTGTCCCAGCATCCGTCCGAGGATCGCCGTCGGTCGGGAAGTCCGCGAGCCCTCCCGAAGCCGTCGGGGTGTGCCTGGTGGGGGTGTAGAGCTGCTCGACCGGCCGCTCGGTCTGTAGCGCCTGCTTGCGCGTGGGCTTGGGAACAGCTCCGCGCGTGCGGACGACCTTCGCTGGCGCGGGCGCGGAGACCCTCTCTGCGGGTCGCAGCTGTATCTCGAGCGCCTCAACCGCGACAGCCTGCTGTCGTACGACCCGTCCTTGGTCGTCTCCGACGATCGGGGAGACGAACGGCGCGAACGTTGCGACCGCGCGCGCTACGAGTCCGGGGAGCGGCACAACTGTGGCGCCAAGGGAGAAGAGGGGCACCGGGACACAGACGAGGAGGGCGAGGAGAGCGACGTGCCTGCCTCGGAACGTCGTCGCTCCGGCGCTGCCAGCTGCAGAAAAGTGCTCGGGTGTCGTCATGACGCTCATCGCCGGGGCTTCATGACGAACGATCGTGTTGTGCGTTGTCACCACATCACCCCGAAAGGTGATGTCCATCCCTCGTGTGGGTAAACCCGGCCGGGTTAGCCGCGTTCTTCGGCTACCGCATGAGCCCGGCGCACCCGCGAAGTGCGTTCCACGAGGCGATCTCGCGCTGGCGCTCAGGGTTGGAAAGCGCGCGCGGGACGCCGTCGACGATCCGCGCCGGCGCCCAGCGGTAGCTGCTGACGTGGCGTCCCGTGACGGTGACGAACAAGACGCCGGTCAGCGTCGATAGCTCGCTCGTCCCGTACCAGGCGAAGTTTCCGAGGCCATACGCGACGAGTGCTTTCCCCATTCGCCCGGCACCCTGCAGCCGGTGCGCGTGACCTCCGACGATGACGTCGGCGCCCGCGGCGACGAGCTGCCGTGCGAGCCTGCGCTGATCGGCGGTGGGACACCGATCGAGTTCGACCCCCCAGTGGAGGAACACGACGACGGTGTCGGCGGCTTTGCGGGCGGCTCGTACCTCCTTCACGAGCCGAGGCACGTTCTTCGCCGACGCGAGCCCGGGCTTTCCGGGACCGGCAGTCCATGCCGAGATCAGCTCGTCGTCGAGCACCTGAGTCGCTCCGATGACCGCGATCCTCTGACCGTTGATCGTCCGGCGGAACGGCCGGTACGCCTGCTTCGCGTCCAGCCCGATCCCGATCACGGGAAAGCGATAGCGCCTCGCTGCCGCGAGGGAGTCGCGGACGCCGGACGGGCCGAAATCCATGCCGTGGTTGTTCGCCATGGATGCGACATCCACGCCGCCGCCGCGCAGAGCGGCGAACGCGCTCGGGGGCGAGCTGAACACGAACTGCTTCGCGGCGGGCTGACCACGCGTCGTGACGGCGGTCTCCAGGTTCACGATCGCGAGGTCGGCGTCGTCGAGAACAGGTTCGATCGGAGCGAGTACACCCGCGGCATCAGCCGCAAGCTTTGTGGCCAGGGTGCCCTCGAAGTGGACGTCACCTCCGAATGCGAGCACCACCGAGCCGGTCTTCCTAGCGCTCTGGCTGTCCACCGGCGACGCCCCGCCAAGCCCCGCGCTCACGACGCCGACGGTCGCCGCGAGCGTCGCGAGCACGAGCGGGACCTTTGCGATTCGGGGCACGATGAACGAGGCGGGGAGCGCGATTCGGTTCCGCCCCACGATAGCGAGCGCTTGAAGTAGGCTCGGTCCGGTGCGCAAGGGGATCGTCCAGCTGGTCGCCATCGGCGTCGTGCTAGGCGTGCTCGCCACGCTTGTCGCGGTGTTGTTCCAGTGGCTCCCGACGTCAGCGAGCAAGGAGTTCGACCGGATTCAGGACATCTATTGGTTCGCGACCGTGATGTCGATCGCGATCTTCAGCCTGGTCGGCGCCGTCGTGGTGTACTCGGTGTGGAAGTGGCGCGTTCCGCTTGACGACGACCGTGACGGCCCGCCGATTCACGGGCATACGGGCCTCGAGATCGCGTGGACAGCTGTTCCCGCGATCCTCGTCATCGCGCTCGGGATCGTGAGTGCCGTCGTGATGTCCCAAAATGGCGAGGCCGGAAATCGTCCTCTTGAAGTCAAGGCGATCGGCCAGCAGTTCGCGTGGAGGTTCGAGTACGGCGATTACGGCGACTTCCAGACGGGAGAGCTCGTCCTGCCGGTGGGTCGCGAGGCCCGGTTCACGATGGAGGCCCTCGACGTCATCCACTCGTTTTGGGTTCCGAACTTCGGCCAGAAGATGGACGCGGTGCCGGGCATCGAGACGTCGATTCTCGTGACGCCGACCCGCACGGGCGAGTTCGCCGTGGTCTGCACCGAGCTCTGCGGCCTCGGGCACGCGACGATGCGCGCCAAGGCGCGCGTCGTGAGTCAGGCGGAGTTCGACCAGTGGGTCGCGGAGAAGCGCGCGTGACGGCCACGCGTCACGACACGCCGCACGTCGAGTATCCGGTTCACTTCGAGCCGCCGCACGGCCCAACCTGGAAGCTGTTCTTCGCTCCGGGCCTCGTGCGGGGCGGGTGGATGGCGGGGGCGGGTTTCGTCTTCGGGACGCTTCTCATCCTCGTGCTGCGCTCGTGGTGGAGCTGGGAGCCGGTTTGGAACACGGAGGTCGTGCTTGCGGTCGCTGGAATGGTGACGGCCCCGATCGGCTTCCTGGGAGGAATCGGCTCGTTCGACTACTGGCTCTACTACATCTCGGGTCGTCCCACCCGCCCCGAGGACCACTCGGGGCACGGCGCGCGCAGTTGGCGCGACTACTTCCGGGTCAACACCGACCACAAGGTGATCGGGATCCAGTACCTCGTCACGACGTTCTTCTTCTTCACGGTCGGCGGCCTCATGGCGATGTTCTTCCGCGCCGAGCTTGCCGAGCCCGGTCTCCAGTTCGTCGACTCGCAGACGTTCAACGGGCTCGTCTCGGTGCACGCGACGCTGATGATCTTCCTCTTCATCATCCCCGCATTCGCCGGGCTCGCGAACTTCGCTGTGCCGCTCATGCTCGGCGCGCCGGACATGGCCTTCCCGCGGCTGAACGCGCTCTCCTTCTGGCTGCTGCCGATCGCCGGCATCATGTTCGTGGCGAGCTTCCTTGCTCCCGGGGGCGCCTTCGGCGCAGGCTGGACGGGCTACGCACCGCTTGCCGAGGGGCAGCCGCTCGGTCAGACCTTTTTCAACATGGGCGTGCAGTGGGCAGGTGCGTCGAGCATCCTGACTGCGCTCAACTTCCTGGTCACGATCATCACCATGCGGGCGCCGGGGATGACCTTCTGGCGCATGCCGCTCCTAGTCTGGGCGAACTTCACCACTTCTCTGCTGGTCGTCATCGCGACGCCGTTCATCGCAGGCTCGCAGTTCTTCGTGATGTTCGACCGGATCATGCACACGAGCTTCTTCACACCCGAGAACGGTGGCTACGTGCTCGGGTACCAGCACATCTTCTGGTTCTACAGCCACCCGGCCGTCTACATCATGATGCTGCCCGGCTTCGGGATCGTCTCCGAGGTGATCTCGTCGATGTCGCGCAAGCCGATCTTCGGCTATCGGCTGATGGCGCTGTCGCTAATGGGGATCCTCGTCCTCGGCTTCTCCGTGTGGGCGCACCACATGTTCGTCGCGGGAATGGCCGACTGGTTGCGCGTTCCGATGATGATCACGACGCTGCTCATCGCCATTCCGACCGGGATCAAGGTGTTCTCCTGGGTCGCGACGCTCTGGCGAGGGCGGATTCACCTGACGACGCCGATGCTCTTCGCGCTCGGCTTCGTGACCATGTTCGTGATCGGCGGGCTCTCCGGGATCTACCTCGGCTCGGTGCCGATCGACATCGCTGCGTCGGACACGTACTTCATCGTCGCCCACATCCACTACGTGCTTTTCGGCGGCTCCGTCTTCACGATCTTCGCCGGGGTCTACTACTGGTTCCCGAAGATGACCGGGCGCATGTACGACGAACGGCTCGGGAGGTGGCACTTCTGGCTGACGTTCGTCAGCTTCAACGCGACGTTCTTCCCGATGCACTACGTGGGCCTCCGAGGAATGCCGCGCCGCGTCTTCGACTACGAAGAGGCCTTCGGCGACCTGAACTTCTTCATCACGATCGCCTCCTTCGTCCTCGGCGCCTCTTTCATCCTCTTCGTCTACAACATCGTCACGAGTTGGGTTCGCGGGCCGATCGCCGATTCGAACCCGTGGCGGGCACACACGCTCGAGTGGCAGGTCTCGTCGCCGCCGCCGATATTCAACTTCGACGAGATCCCCCAGGTCGTCGGAGGCCCGTACGAGTACGGCGTTCCTGGCGCCCGGCACGCGATCATGAGTCCGGCGAAGGAAACGGCCGAGGTTCACGCGTGACTGCGCATGCCGAGGCACTGCACGAGCACCACGGTCCGCCCGAGGCGAATCAGAGCTCGCGCGTGGACGCGCGGACGCTCGGGATGCTGCTCTTCATCGGGTCGGAGATCATGCTCTTCGGCTCGTTCTTCGCCGCCTACTTCTTCGTTCGGGTCGTCAACCCAGGCGCTCCGGACCACTGGCCGCCGGAGCCGTACCACTTCCCTGTGTTCGTTGCGGGCGTCAACACGGCCATTCTGGTCACGTCGAGCTTCACGATGCACTGGGCGCTGCAGTCGATCAAGCGCGGTCAACGCGCCGGCTTCCTGGCTGGAATGGTGCTCACGTTCCTCATGGGTCTTGCGTTCCTGCTGACCCAGGTGATCGAGTACCTGAACGTCGGTTTCAACACCGGTGACGGTGCGTTCGCCTCCGTGTTCTTCGGGCTGACCGGTCTCCACGGGGCGCACGTGGCGGTCGGGCTCAGCCTCCTCTTGATGGTGACTATTCGCGGCTTCCGCGGCCACTTCTCGCCGGAACACCACCACGGGGTCGAGCTTCCCGGGATCTACTGGCACTTCGTCGACGTCATGTGGATCGTCGTGTACGCGACGGTCTATCTTCTCTAGGGAGGCGGGACGCGTGGAGAGCCCGTTTCGGAGCGAAGCTGCCGCGTTCAGGTTCTTGCTGATCACGGTCGGCGCCTTCACGCTGATCGTGGTTGCGTCCTTGATCTCAACTGTGCTCGGCGTGGTCGTCTGGCTCCTGCTCTCCGGCGCCGCAGCGTGGGTCTACCTCCGCCAGCGTGGTCCAGGTCCTGCGCGTGAGCACGTCGAGCACGTCGGTGGGCCCGACGAGCGGAGGGTCCTCGTGGTGGCAAACGAGACCGTGGGTGGAGAAGAGCTCCTGAGCGCTATCAGCACGCTTGCCCTGTCGCAGAAGACGCGTTTCCTCGTCGTGGCACCGGCGCTAAACACGCGTCTCAAGACGTGGACCTCCGACGAGGACCCGGCGCGTGCGGAAGCCCAAGCACGACTCGACGCCACGCTTACCCGGCTCGCCTCGGTCGGCATTGACGCGCGAGGTGAGGTAGGCGACGGGGATCCGCTCGTCGCGATCGAGGACGGCGTGCGAACGTTTCACCCCGACGAGATCGTCATCTCGACGCATCCCGAAGGCCGCTCGAACTGGCTTGAGCGCGGAGTCGTGGGTGCGGCGGAGGCGCGATTCGACGTGCCCGTGACGCACGTCGTGGTCGATCTCGATACCCAGGCTGGGGACTGATCTCCTAGCAGCCCAGGGGGCGCCGACGCTTTACTTTCCCGCCTTTGACGAGACGTAGTCGGCAACGGCTTGGATCTGGGCCTCGTCGAGCGACTCTGAGAACGCCGGCATCGCACCTTGCCCGTTCGTGACGCGGTCGACCACGAGAGCTCTCGCGGGCTTCGAGCTGTCGAGGTTGGGACCGACGTTTCCGGACGTTCCGGCGTCCGATAGCGTGTGGCACGAGCCGCAGCTCGTGATGAAGATCGACTTTCCGTCGGTTGGCTTCTCGACGGTCACCCCGGTACCGGCCACCGCACCGATATAGACGCCGATGTCAGTTGCCGCCTGCTGCTGATCGGGGACGCAGAATTCTCCGTCTTTCACGTCGCTGCAGTCCGGGATCGTCTCGTCCGGCCCCGGCATGCCGGGCGCTCCGGTCGACGTCTCCACGATCGGGAAGAGCACCTGATTGCGCACAACTTGTGTGAAGGTGTCAGACGTCAGACCCGCCTCTCGTGCCTGCGCGAACGCATCGTCGAGGTTCGGCCCGATCACTCCTGCTGTTCCGGCCGCGGCGAGCGCATGGCACGCACCGCAATTCGCGTCGAGGAAGAGCTGCTTTCCTGCGCCCTGGCTGCCGTCTGTCGAGTACCCGCCCGTCCCGCAGCCCGCGAGCGCGAACGTCACAAAGGCCGCGCACGCGGCGGTCACGACTACGGCGGGCCTCACGGGAGGCGAGTCTAACTCGTCGGGATGAACTGGCGAAGCTGCTTCAGGAGCCGCCGAACCTCGACCGCGGTCGGATCGTCCGGTGCGATCTTCAGGAATGCCTCATAGGCCGCGATCGCGGTCGCCGCGTCGCCGGCGTCCTGAGCGGCCTGGGCCAGCTCGAGCTGAACGGTCGGATCGTTCGGCAGGACGACTGTGATCCGGCGATACGTGTCGACGGCCTGTGTCGACGCCTGTTGGGCCTCCGAGTACGCAATCGAGCTGTCCTGCGTGATCGACCCGCTCACTGCCTGCGTGATGGGGTCCGGGTCGAGCGGTGTGTCGCCGAGCCGGATAGCACCGGCTACGGTCGTCGCCGGCGCCAGATACGCGGCGCGAAAGTCGGCGATCTGGCCGCGCTGCTGCGCCTCGGCGGCCTTCGTCAGGTAGAGCCCTGCGAGCTCGCGCAGGACGTCGGTGTTGCGCGGACGCAGCGCGATGAAGCTCTCGAGGGCTTGGATGGCGTCGTCCGTATTGCCTGCCGCTTGATGAGCGGTCGCGAGGTCGCGGAATGCTGCCGCGTCCTTCGGGTTGTCGAGGACACGCTTCTCGGCGTCGGAGATCGAGGGCACGCCGCTCGCACCGCCCGATCCGCGGAAGACGTCGCCGACCCCTACACCGCCTGCGCCGACCCCGAAACCCACGAAGCCGAGCCCGAAAGCGACCGCGAGGAAGAGGAAGACCCACTTCGCATTCCGGCGCAGGCGCGGGAAGAACATGGTGTCTTCGAGCGTCACCGCGGGTTTGCGTTTGCCAGCAGTCGTCCGCGGGCGCGGCGCGCTGCGTCGATCAGCTCGAGCCATGTCTTCCCTCCCTTCTCATATCTCGTCTCACCGGACACGAGAGTAGCGACGACGTGCTGGGGCGAGCCTCCGAGAACGGCTGCCGTAACAGGATCTTCCCACGGGATGAATGGCGTGTCGGCGAGCGAGAGGACGGTCAGATCGGCCTGCTTCCCGGGCACGAGCGATCCGAGCCGATCGTCCCAATCGAGCGCGCGGGCTCCTCCGAGGGTTGCGAGCTCGAGTGCGTCCGCGGCCGTAAGCGCGTCGGGTCGCCGCTCGCGAGCACGTGCGCCTGAGATAGCGGCTCGCATCTCGTCGAACATGTCAAACGACGGAGTAGAGGCCGGGCTGTCCGTCGCGATGCACACCCTGATGCCCGCTTCCCGCAACGCGCTCAGAGGAGCGATCCCGCAGCCGAGGAGCGCGTTCGAGCGTGGGCAGTGTGCGACTGCGACGTCATGCGCGGCGAGCAGCTCGATCTCCTCGCCGTCGGCCTGAACGCAGTGTGCCGCCAGAACGTGTGCTCCGAGAAGCCCGGCTTCCGCGAGCGCGCGAATGCCCGTCGTGCCGAGCGGCCTTACGAGCATCTCGGCGAAGGCCTGCCAGATCCCCTCACCCGTGCGAAGGAACGCTGTTTCTGCCTCACTCTCGGCGAGGTGTGTGGCAACAGGAAGCCCCAGTCCGTCGCATGCCCGATACAGGTCGAGCGAGCATGTGTACGGCGCGTGAGGTGAGACGCCGACCCGAACGCTCTCGGAGAGATCGCCGGCGATCCGCCCGCGCATCGGCTCGAATCGCTCGACGACAGGGCTGTCGTCATTGCCAAAGACCTCGAGGAACACGATCCCGCGAAGACCCACGTCCGCGCACGCGGTCGCTGCGGCGCCACTGAAGCTGCAGTCACCGACTGCCGTGATTCCAGAGCGGAGGCATTCGAGCGCTCCGAAGCGAGCAATCGCCTGCATGTCATCGAGATCGATCCGTGCTTTTCGTTCCACGTGGAGCGCGATCCAGGGACCGAACGAGAGCCCGTCGCCGAATCCGGCGTACGCCGCGTACTCGAGATGCGTGTGGGCGTTGACGAAACCGGGGAGAATCACTGCGTCGCGGTAATGCTCTCCCGGGCCGAGCTGCGCGGCCGGGCCGACCTCAACGATGGTGCCATTCTCGAAGGCCACGGCTCCGTCGCGGATCGGAGGTCCCTCCACCGGAACCACCCAGTCCGCTGACAGCACTCTCATGGCAGTCCGGTCTCGGCGAATTCCTCGTCCCACCCGCGATCCCAGCGCCGTTCCATGAAGACGGACACCCAGATCGAAAGCTCGAAGAGAAGAACGAGCGGAACTACCTCCATGGCGAGCGACACGGGGTCGACCGTCGGGAGGAGCGCGGCGAACACGAGCAGGATGACGAACGCGATTCGTCTGTTCTTACGCAAGCGGTCCGAGCTAACGATGCGCAGCCGCACTAGCCCGAGGACGACGATCGGCAGCAGGAACATCAGGCCGCCGCCGAGGAGGACAAGCGCGACGAACGTGTAGTAGTAGCTCGCGCGTATCTGGATGTCGTAGAGCTCGTCGTCGAACGACGTCAGGAAGTCCAGAGCCCGCGGCAGGACGACGTAGTACATGAAGACGATGCCGAGCGCGAAGAGCGTCGTGCCGATGAGGACGAGTGTTAGGACGACCCGCTGGTGATGCTCTTCGACCGCGGGCGCGAAGAACGCCCAGACTTGCCAGAGGATCACGGGGAGCGCGATCGCGAGGGCGGCGATGAGACTGACCTTCACCGAAGTCGTGAACGGCTCGGTGACGCCCAGAGTCACGAGACGCTTGTCATCTGGGAGGGGAACCGTGAGCCACCTCATGATCCGCTCGTGGAAGGCGAACGTGAGCGCGAACGCTGGGACGATCGCGACGAGGGCGGTGATGATGCGCGTCCGCAGCTCGTCGAGATGCTCGACGAGGGTGGCCTCCTCACCGTGCTGGAGGCGGCGCGGCAGCCACCGACGCATTGGTGTCTAGGAGACGGTTTCCCGTTCGGCCTTCTCGGCGGGGGTCTCAGCCTTGGCCGCCGGAGCCGACAGTTCGCCGACGTCCGACGACGGCTTCTCGTCACCCGTCACGGCGTCCTTGAACTCGCGCATTCCCCGCCCGACCGAGCGTCCCATCTCGGGCAACCGCTTCGCGCCGAACAGTAGGAGCAGGACCACCATGATGATGATGAGCTCCGGAGTGCCTATCGGACCGAGAAACGCCACGCACGCACGATACCACCGAGCGGGCGCGCAACCGGGGTCCGGCTACCATGCGAGTGGCGCGTACTTCTGCGCCGCCTTACTTCCTAAGCGAGGCTCCTTGCGTATGGCTCAGCTCGAGATCAAGAATCTGCACGTCTCTCTCGAAGACGGCACCGAGATCGTCAAGGGCGTCGATCTCACCGTCTCGTCCAATGAGAAGCACGCGATCATGGGGCCGAACGGGTCGGGCAAGTCGACGCTTGCGTATGCCCTTATGGGCCATCCCGCGTACGAGATCACAGACGGCCAGATCCTTCTCGACGGCGAGGACGTCAGCGAGCTCGGCGCCAACGAGCGCGCGCAGCGCGGCCTCTTCCTTGCGTTCCAGTACCCGCACGCCATCCCGGGAGTCACCGTTACGAGCTTCCTGCGAAGCGCAATCAACGCGCAGCGCAAGGCTGCGAACAACGGGGAGGAGAACCCGGTTCCGATCCCCGAGTTCCGGACGGAGCTCCTCGCCGCGATGGAGGAGCTGAAGGTGCCGCGAGAGCTAGCATCGCGTTACCTGAACGACGGCTTCTCGGGCGGCGAGAAGAAGCGGGTCGAAATCCTGCAGATGGCTATGCTGAAGCCGAGGATCGCGGTGCTCGACGAGACCGACTCGGGCCTCGACATCGATGCGCTCAAGATCGTGGCGAACGGCGTGAACGCGCTCGTCGGCCCCGAGATGGGCGCGCTCGTGATCACGCACTACCAGCGGATCCTCAACTACGTCACGCCCGATTTCGTGCACGTCTTCGTCGACGGGCGTATCGTTGAGGAAGGAGGCCCGGAGCTCGCCCACAAGCTCGAGGCGGAGGGCTACGAGGCCTTCACCCCTGCAGGCGTCGGAGGTGACGCATGAGCACGCATGAGACCGAGGTCGTACGCGGAATCCGCTCCGACTACAAGTACGGGTTCTCGAACCCCGATGACGCGAAGGACTACTTCTTCAAGTCCGGGCGAGGCATCTCGCACGAGGTTGTCGAGGCGATCGCCGAGCACAAGAACGAGCCTGACTGGATGCGGCAGTTCCGGCACAAGTCGCTCGACTACTTCTTCGCCCGCCCCATGCCGAACTGGGGCGCGGAGCTCTCGGGG
>DASTEM010000092.1:0-4974 GCA_035709545.1 Gaiellaceae bacterium
GACGAGCACCTGGGGCTGGGGTCAGACGAGCCGTGGGCGTCGGGAGAGGAGATCGACTATCTCGTCCGAGCGGTCCGAGGCGGCGCGCGAATCGAGTACGACCCAACACTTGTCGTGCTGCACGACGTCGGCGTGATTGACGCTGCGGTCGGTTATCGGGACGGCGCAAGCGTCGGCTACCTGCTGCGGAAGCACCGCTACCCCGCACGGTCGGTCGCGCGCTTGCTCGTCCGGCCGATCGGAGGCGTGATCTTCGCGCTCGCGACGTTGGATTGGGCTCGGGCCTCGTACCGCGCGGCGACACTGCGCGGCCGGATGGATGGCTACCGCGGGGCGAGTCGCTCGAAGAGCTCGCGGTGACGTTCGAGCCACGGCTCGAGGGAGAAACGCTCGACCGCGCGCGCCCGCGCAGCGGTCGAGTATCGCGGTAGGTCGGCCAGCAGACCGTCGACCGCATCGGCGAGGGCCTCGGCGTTTGGCGGCTCATCCTGCTCCCAGCCGTCCGGGTGTGGAACTCCGATCCCGGCCTCCTCGCCGACGAGCTCGATCGCCCCTCCACTTGCCGGATAGACGACCGGCAGCCCGCATGCCATCGCCTCGACGACCAGCGTTGGGCACGGGTCGTTCACCTTCGTGTGCAGGAGAAGGTGGGCCCGCTGGAAGATCCCCGGAGCGTCCCGCTGTTCGTACTCGCCGAGGAGCTGCACGCGGCCTCCCAGGCCCAGCTCTTCGATGAGCGGCTCCGGCGAGACGACGAGCCGCCCCGTCACGAGCAACCGCGCCTCGGGATGTCTCGCCGTCAGCGCCGCAAGCGTCCGAAGTGCGAGCTCGAGCCGATACGTCTGGGTCTGGTCGCCACCGAGAAGTAGCGCCGGACCTCCTTCGGGAGGCTTCTCCGCAGGCGTGAAGTGGTGGACGTCGGCGGCGTTCGGGAGGATCTCCCAGGTACCGGTCGGCGCGCCTAGGAACTCGTCGGCCGACCGTTTCGAGAACTCGCTCTGGTAGAGGACGTGATCCGCCGCGAGGAGCGCACGACGCAGGACGTCGTTGAGCTCCTTGGTTCGCTCGCCGGCCCAACCGGGGTACGCGACGCCGTCCTGGTTGACGACGACGGGCGCGCCGCGACGGCGTGCTAGTCGGAGCAAGGGCCGCAGGTCGCGCGGGAGCCACGTCGATCCCAGGTACAGGAGCGAGAAGTCGTGTGGGCTATTCGGGAACCGCTCGGCGAGCTTCTGCGCCTTCGCCGTTCCACCAGCCGCTCGTTCCCCAGGCACGGGTACTCGATCGTGCCCGTAGAACACCCTGAGTCCCGGGGCCGCTCGGCCGGAGGCGAGAAGTCGCGCCCAGCGCGCGGCAGCGCGTGAGTAGCGACCGACCCGAGCCGCGTCAGTCCGTCTCATTCCCGCTTACCCGGGCGACAAAGCCGTCCAGAAGCGCCCTCCACGCCGCGTCGAGGCGTTCGTTGGCGTTCTGCTCGGCGGTACGACGTCCGGCCGCGACAAGCGCGCCCGCGAGTGCTCGCTCGTCACGGATGCGGAGAACCGCGTCAGCAATCGCGTCCGCGTCTTCCACATCGACGAGAAACCCGTTGCGCTCGTGCTCGACGAGCTCTGGCGATTGCCCTACCCGCGTCGTAACGAGCGGCACCCCGGACGACATCGCCTCGAGGACACCTTTTGGCCCTCCTTCCTGCCGCGAAGGGACGATGTAGGCATCGAGCGCGCGGTACGCGCGCGCAAGCTCGGCGCGGGATTGCGCGAACACGTGCCGGTACGGAATGCCGAGCCGGCCGAGCTCGCCTCGCACGTAGCCCCGCGCCGGGCCGGTCAGCAGGACGGCGAGCTCGGGCACGCTGGTCCGAAGACTCACGAGCGCGGCGACGAGGACGTCGGGGCCCTTGATCAGCTTCGGCTCGAGACCCTCGGCCCACCCGACTCCATCCTTCTGGAACGAGCCGATTACGAACGCGTCCTCGGCGAGGTCGAGCGCGCGCCTCGCTGCCGTCCGGCTTTCTGCGTCTACGAGCGGGAAGTGCTCGATGTCGATGCCGATCGGGATACGAAAGACGCGCGCCGGATCGACGCCCGCCGAGAGCACGAGCTCGTGCATCTCGGCATGGGTCACCTGAATGCGTGAGAGGCGGTCGGGATCTCGGCGCAGCGCCTCGAAGGCCGCGTCGAACTCCGGATACCCGGACGTTCCCGGCCTCCCATGCAGATACGCGGTACCGAGGCGATGCGACGACCCGAGCCAGCGTGCCGAGAGCGCCTCGAAGTGGCTCGCATGAAAGACCGACTGCCGCTCGGCGAACGGTGCCCACCGCGGCGGCCCGACCGCATAGCCGAGGTGCCTGGCCGCTGCAGCCAGATGCTCGGCGTCCTCCTCGACCGACCAGCTGTTGCGATCGCCGAGGGCGAACAGACGGCTGTGGTCGGGCCAGCGGGCGGTGCGCGCTCTGACGAGACCGCGCGCGGCGAGCCTCGCGGGCAGGACGACGAGGCGGCGGGCGACGGTGCGACCGGTCACGCCCGAAACACCTCCAGGTAG
The DNA here is from genome assembly GCA_035709545.1 of Gaiellaceae bacterium. Taxonomy (GTDB): domain Bacteria; phylum Actinomycetota; class Thermoleophilia; order Gaiellales; family Gaiellaceae; genus GMQP-bins7. Next base: position 2,548 of record DASTEM010000092.1, read on the forward strand.
CTGGTGGCGACGTCCTCCAGCGCGGGAACGCGTATCGCCGGCCGACGCGCCTCGATCTCCTCGACGAGCCGCGTCAGCACGTCGGGAAGCTCCTCCTTCTCGGCGAACGGAAGTCCCGCCTCGCCGACGAGCTCGGGATGGCCGCCGCTGTCGAGATAGGCCACGGGAAGACCGCACGCGAGCGCCTCGAGAAGGGCGTTCGAGCACGGGTCGTTCCGGCTGGCTGCAAGGTAGAGATCGTGGTGGCGCAGCTCGGCCGCCACAGCTTCGGACGGGACGGGCGCGAGGACACGCGCGTGCTCGAACGTGCCGGGAAAGCGCCCGAGCAGCGTCAGCTCGAAGCGATCTCGGTCGAAGTTGCGGTCGAGCCACTCGAGGATCTCGCCGCCCTTGTTGGGATTGTCCGACCAGCTCGTCGCAATCAGCCGCACCCTGCGGCCCGCGAGCGGCTCGCGCGCCTCCGGCGCGAAGAAGATCCGCGGATCGACGGCGTTCGGCACGACGACCGGCGCGCGGAGCTCGATCCCGAGCGCGCGGTGCGCCTCGAGGCTGAAACGGGACTGGATGATGGTCGCGTCGGCGTGCTCCGAATTGAAATCGGCGATCCGCGCGTCGGTTCCGTCGTCGAAACCGCGGTAGACGCCAATCGGCCCGTCGACACGATGGACGATCCGGCAGTCCGGCCGGTCGAGCCGCCGAAGGCGGCGGAAGTCGAAGTTGAACGAGTTCACGAGACAGACGGGTGTCTCTCCCGAGATCCGATTGACCTCGATGGCGAGTCCTCGCCGCTCGAGCTCGCCCCGCAGCGCGAGCAGAAACTGATTCCCGCCTCCGTACGGCGGCGGCGAGAACTCGTGGAAGATCGCGATGTCGGCGCGGCCCGCGCGGTACCGGACGCGATCGACCTCCGTGGAAGCGAGCCTGCGCATCGCGCGTCCGGCTCGGCGAGCTCGAAAGCCGGCGCTCCGCGCCGCATCGCGGAGCCTCACGACCGCGCTCCGGACCGCGCCGCCGCCATGAGCAAGGCTGCGATCGCGTCGGAATAGCGCGACCAGGTCAGATCGCGCTCGACGACCGCGCGGGCCTTCTCTCCGAGTGCCGCGGCCAACGCGTCGTCTGACAGAACCTCGCCGACGGCAGCGTCCAGCGCCTCGAGACTGCCGGGCGGGACGAGCCGGCAGTTGACGCCGTCCTCGAGCCCGTACCCAGTCGCAATCGCGGCGGTCCGGCTCACGACGACAGGCTTCGCACTCGCCATGGCTTGCAGCAGCACGGTAGTGGCTCCCGAGTAGCTGTTGTCCCGCACGGGAAGGACGACAATGCGCGCGCTCGCCAGCCGGTCGCGCACCCGGTCGAACGGGACGTCCACCTCGAGCCTGACGTTGGGTGGAACCGGACCGAGCGCCCGGGCGGCGTCATTCGAAAGCACGAGCCGGCAAGACCATTCGGGACGAGCGCGGGCAAGCGCGACGAAGAGGGCCAGGTCGCGCCGTGGGTCGGCCCCGATCGAGACGACGTCCGTGTCGACAGACACGTGGGGCTGTGGCGCGAAGTACGTCGGATCGACACCGAACGGCACGAACACAACCGAAGGACCACCCTCTCCGAGCCACTCCCGAAGCGCCTCGACCTCGCCCGTTCCGTAGGCGACGATCGTGTGAAGTCGTCTATACGAGTCCAAGAACATCCGCCGCGCTCGCGCGGTTCGGAGTTGCCGCAGTCGCTCGGGAAGACCGATTGCCGCGTAGACAATCGGTGTCCTGACGAGGCCCCGGCGGGCGAGAAGCGTGAGCGGGATGCCGACGGTGTCCACCGTCGAGAACACGACGTCCGTCTTGTTCAGCCCCGCCCGGCACGCGAGAACCGTGGCGAAGTCGCCGGAGTAGCCTCCTCCAGCCTTGACGATGCGGTCGAGCGCTGCGCCTGTGGCACGCGCCACCGGCCCGGCTTCGCGACCCGGCTCGAGGTTGTGCGCGACCGCATAGCCGGCCGCCGCCAACTCGTCGAGCCCGTACAGGCTGTAGCGGGAGCCGTGGCCGACAGGCGCCGCCAGAGCATCGCGCCGGAGCCGCGACTCGCGATAGAGGAAGTACACCGCGGGCGGACGCGTCGGGACGGTCACGGTCACGTGGGGTAGCGTAGGGATGCGGTGCACAGGACGAAGACGCATTTCGCGGCCCGGGTCAACCACGTCGCGACGGCACTCGAGCGCCGGGGAGTCCGAGCCACGTACGCATTGCACGACCGCGTCCTCTCGAACCGGAGCAGCCGCCGTCGCTTCTCGGGCTCGCGTCCTGAGCTCGACGACGTCCAGCAACGAATACTCGCCGAGCTCGATGCCGACGGCTATTCGCTTCTGACGTTCGCGGAGCTGTTTCCTGCCGGGGACGACTGGCACGAGATCGAGGCGCAGAGCGAACGATTCGT
>DASTEM010000093.1:0-2230 GCA_035709545.1 Gaiellaceae bacterium
CGGTGACGAGGACGGACGCGCCGTCGAAGCTCACCTCGGACATCTGGCGTCAGCACTCCGCGGAGCCGGGCTCCGCCCGGCGGGAGTGGAGTGCGGCCAGATGTGCGAGGTCATTCGGCCTTGGGCAGCGGCTCGTATGCCGGGGCGGACGACGGGATCGTCTCCCAGCCGATGCGCGTCAGCGGCTCGCGCGAGCCGCCTTCGGCCTTTGACGACGCGTGCCCGAGCCGGTCGAGCAGCTCCATCTTCTCCTCGCCGTAGCGGCGGACGGGGTGCTCGTCCGCGAGATCCTCGACGAGCTCACGAACCCGCGCTCGAAGCTGATATGCGAAATGCGGCGTGGCGGGGCCGACGAGCGCGTCGATGTCGTCGAAGGTGGGCTCGGTCATCGGCCATGAAGCCTAACCGCCGAAGAACGGTTGGGTCTGGCTGAAGCCAGACCCAACCGGGAGCGCGCGGCCGACTGCCTTGTCGATAGCTTCAGAAGGTGCGCCGGCCGTCGACCGTCGAGCTGATGCTGCTGACGACGGTCTTGCTCTGGGCGCTGAACCTGAGCGTGACCAAGTACATCCTCACCCACGGCCTGGGGCCTCTCCCATATGCCACGGTCCGCTACGGCCTCGCCGCGCTCGTCTTTGTCACGCTCACGCTCCTCGCAGAGCGGACGTTGCGCATCGAGCGTCGCCACCTTCCGCTCGTCGCGCTCGCCACGGTGGCGTTGTGGCTGAACCAGCTCTCGTTCGTCATCTCGCTCGACCTGACCACAGCGTCCACCATCGGGCTGCTTCTCGGCGCCATCCCGATCTTCACCGCGCTCCTCGGGCTCGTACTCGGCACGGAGCATCCGTCGCGGCGATTCTGGGTAGCGGCGGCGATCTCCGCGCTTGGCGTCGCTCTCGTCGCGCTTGGCGCCGGCGGCGAGGTTTCCGCGTCTCGCCTCGGGATCGCGCTCGGCCTTGCCACGGGAGCGACGTGGGCTCTCTACTCGGTCACGATCGTTCCGCTCATGCGTGCGTATTCGCCGTCGCGCATCAGCGCGGTCGTCATTCCGACGGCGTGGTTGCTCATTGCACTCGTGGGCATTCCGAAATCCGGGGACCAGGACTGGTCGCTCGGCGCGGAGATCTGGGCACTTCTCCTCTTCGCTACTCTCGGCCCGCTCGTCCTGACGAACGTCCTCTGGTTCCGCTCGATCCACAGGATCGGGCCTGCGAAAGCGACGCTCGCCGCGAACCTGCAGCCCTTCGCCGCAGCAGTTCTCGCCGTGATCCTGCTCTCGGAGTCCCTCTCGTGGCTCCAGGTCGTGGGCGGCGTCCTGATCGGCGTCGGCATCCTCTTCGTCCGTCGGCGGACGCCCGCTCCACAGGCGACCTAGAATCGGACCATGAGCGCGCACGACTTCATGCCGATCGACGGCTGGGATCACATCGAGATCTGGGTGGGGAACGCGAAGCAGGCCGCGTACTTCTACGAGAGCGCCTACGGCTTCACCCGCATCGCCTACGCGGGGCCCGAGACCGGAGTCCGCGACCGCGCGTCGTACGTGCTCGAGCAGGGAGACATCCGGTTCGTGCTGACCAGCGGCCTCCGCGCCGATCACGAGATCTGCCGCTGGGCCGCGACCCACGGCGACTCGGTGAAGGACGTCGCGCTCGCAGTTCCCGACGCGACCCATGCATATCGCCAGGCCGTCCAGCGCGGCGCGCGCGGGCTCGTCGAGCCCCACTGGGTCGAGGACGACGCGGGGCGCGTCGAGCTGTCCGCGATCGCGACCTACGGCGACAACATCCACACGTTCGTCAACCGCTCGGAGTACTCCGGGCCGTACCTGCCCGGCTATCGGTCCGTCTCGCCGAACGGGCCTCCGTCGCCGGGGGCCGGCCTCATCTCGATCGACCACGTCGTCGGCAATGTCGAGCTCGGGCGGATGGACGAGTGGGTCGGTTTCTACGAGCGGGTGCTCGGTTTCTCGCAGCTGACGCACTTCTCAGACGAGGACATCTCGACGGAGTACTCCGCGCTCATGTCGAAGGTCATGACCGACGGCGAGGGGAAGATCAAGTTCCCGATCAACGAGCCGGCTGAGGGTAAGCGCAAGAGCCAGATCGAGGAGTACCTCGAGTTCCACGGCGGCCCGGGCGTGCAGCACGTCGCGATGCAGTCGGAGGACATCGTCCGCACGGTCGCCGCGCTGCGTGAGCACGGCGTCCTCTTCATCAAGACGCCCGAC
>DASTEM010000094.1:0-4268 GCA_035709545.1 Gaiellaceae bacterium
CCGCTCCGCGCCGACGCCGTTCGATCTCCACAGCTCGTTCGACCGGCGCTTCCGCCTCACGATCACGCGCAAGCCCGGCTTCCACGACGGCGACCCCGGGCTCCAGTGGGCGCTCAACGGCGGCATCTATCCCGACGTCCCGGTCTTCGTCGTCGAGCAGGGCGACCTCGTCGAGATCACGATCGCGAACGACACGAAGGGCATCCATCCGATGCACCTCCACGGCCATCACGTCCTCGTCCTGAGCCGCGACAGCGAGCCGACGTCCGGGAGCCCCTGGTGGGTCGACACGCTGAACGTGCACCCCGGCGAGCGCTACGTCGTCGCCTTCCGGGCCGACAACCCCGGCATCTGGATGGACCACTGCCACAACCTTCGCCACGCCGCCGACGGCCTCACCATGCACGTCGCGTACGCGCGCGTCACGACGCCCTTCCTCGTGGGCGACGCCCACCACAACACGCCGGAGTAACCCCGAACGTCAGGCTACGTAGCCGCGGCCGGCGCCCCCACCGTCTTCCTCCTCTGCCACTCGTCCCACGAGATCCAGCTGGAGAGCGCAAGGATCAGGAACGCGTTGATGGGATGGAGGAAGCCGATCGGGAAGGGCACCGCGAAGCCGATCCAGGCGAGCCAAAGCTGGACGAAGAGAAGGAGGAAGAGGAGGCCGTGTCGGCCGAGCCGCCACTTCCCGATCCCGATCGCGAGCCCGATGACCATGAAGACCAGCCCGAGCAGGATCACGAGGTAACCCAATCCGGCATGGAGACCGAAACCGTCCATGAAAACCTCGTCGTCGATCGTCGAGCCCTCGTCGTCGAGCTTGTTCGCCGCGTAGAACGCGCCGTACCCCGCAAGCCCGATCTGGACGACGATCGCGGCGGTGAGAATCATCGACCAGGCCCAATAGACGGTCCTCACGTGCCCTCCCCGGGTAGCTGACCGCGCGAGCCTACGCGACGGTCCAGACGAACTCAAGCCGTTCCGGCGGCTCGAGCGACGCGCGCGTCAGGGACTACCGATGTGCATCCACATCAGTGCGAGCAGCCGCTGCCGCAGCCGCCCACGTGCGTGCCCTCGGGCACCTCTTCCTCGTCCGCGACCTGGAAGGAATGGCCGCAGCCGCACGAGGAGACGGCGTTCGGGTTGTCGATCTTGAACCCTGCCTCCTGAATCGTGTTCAGGAAGTCGATCGTCGTACCGCGCAGATAGGGAGCGCTGTAGGGGTCGACTACGACCGGGATGCCTTCGAGCGAGAGCTCCACATCACCCTCGGCCGCGCCGGCATCGAACCCGAGCCCGTACTGAAAGCCCGAGCAGCCGCCACCCTGGATCGCGACACGGAGGACGAGAGTGCTCGCGTCGTCCTCCTCCGCCATGAGCTCCTTGATCTTCGCCGCCGCAACGGGCGTGAGCGAGATCAGGGTGTCGGTGGGGTGCTCGATGGTTGCCACGGGCTCATGGTAGCGGACGAGGTGTGGGATGCCAGTCGTGACTTTGTAACACTCGTATCGCTCATTCTGTGCGGGATTGCCGATCCCTTCGTGCGCCCAAAGGGGGAGTGCTAGGTTTCGCGCGAGACAGACGTCCGAGGTCCATGCGGGGGTCCACCCGTGCTTTCGAACTGGCTGCCCTTCCTCTTTTACGCCCTCTTTGCGGCAGCCATTCCCGCGACCATGATCGCCGCCTCGTTCCTCGTCCCTCGGCGCCCCGTCGCCCGCACGAAACAGAAGATGCTGCCGTTCGAATCGGGCGTCGCCGAAAAGGCGCCGAGCCAGCAGCGCCGGTTCACGGTCAGCTTCTACTTGACCGCAATCCTCTTCATCCTCTTCGACATCGAGATCGTGTACCTCTACCCGCTGGCCGTGCGGCTCGACGCGCTCGGCTGGTTCGGGCTCGGTGAGCTACTCGTGTTCGTCGCGATCCTCGGCGTGGCGTACGTCTACGTCTGGCGCAAGGGAGCACTGAACTGGCACTGAGGCGTGAGCTTCCTGTGGTCAGCGACCGTCCGCTTGCGAAAGCCGGCCTCCAGTCGGAGCGTGTGCTCTGGCCCGAGCGCGGAGCAGGAGTGTTCGAGCGCGAGGTCGCGGAGATCGAGGATGCGCTGGTTCTCACGACGGTCGAGAAGGCGGTCGCCTGGGCGCAGTCGAACTCGGTGTGGCCGGACACGTTCGGACTCGCCTGCTGCGCGATGGAGATGATCGCGGTCGTCTCGTCCCGCTACGACATCGCGCGGTTCGGCATGGAGCGGTTCAGCTCCTCGCCTCGCCAGGCCGACCTGCTGATCGTCTCGGGTCGAGTGACGCACAAGATGGCTCCTCCGCTACGCCAGGTCTACGACCAGATGCTCGAGCCGAAGTGGGTCATCGCCATGGGCGCGTGCGCGAGCTCGGGCGGGATGTTCAACAACTACACGATCCTGCAGGGCGTCGACAAGATCGTTCCGGTCGACGTCCATGTTCCCGGCTGTCCGCCTCGTCCGGAGGCGCTGCTCGAGGGCGTCGTGCGTCTCCACGAGAAGATCCGCGCCGGCGTACCTCCCGCGTACCAGATCCGTGGAGTCGCGGAATGACGGGCTCCGTAGCGGCGAGATACATCTCGCCCCTGCACGGAGAGGCACCGTGACGCTCTACGCGGACGTTCCGGGCGTGGTCGAGACACGTGAGGTGCTTGGCGAGACGACTCTCGTGGTCGACCCCGCCCGTCTCGTCGAGACCTGCACCTACCTCCGGGACGAGCACGGGTTCAACTTCCTCAGCGACATCGCGCCGACCGACTACCTCGGCTGGGGAGAGCCAGGCGTCGCGGGGTACATCGGAACGGCATCGGGTCGCGACCTCAACGCACCAGGCTCACAAGGCTTGGCACAGGTGCCGCCGCCGAAGCCGAAGCGATTCTCGGTCTCGTACCAGCTCCTGCGCGTCGGTGAGGGCCCGACACGACTCCGCGTGCAGGTCTGGCTCGACGACGGCGAGTCGATCGCGAGCGTCGTGCGTGTCTGGCCCGCAGCGGACTGGCTCGAGCGGGAGACGTGGGACATGATGGGGATCCCGTTCGACAGCCACCCGAACCTCGTCCGTCTCCTCATGCCCGAGGACTGGGAGGGCCATCCGTTGCGCAAGGACTACCCACTGGGCGGCGAGCCGGTTCGCTTCTCGGACGAGGACTAGTAGTGGTCTCTTGACCAGGGTCCTTCCCAGCACTCGCATCTACGAGGGCACGCGTATACCGAGCCCGATCCCCACGATCCTCGAGGTCGACGCCGAGGAGCACCGGCTCGAGGACGTCCTCACCGTCAACTTCGGACCGAACCATCCGTCGACCCACGGCGTCCTCCGACTCGTCGTCGACCTCGACGGCGAGACGGTCGTCGGGATCCGCGCCGTCATCGGCTACCTCCACACCGGCTTCGAGAAGAACATGGAGGCCAAGTCGTGGTGGAAGTCGGTTCCGTATCCGGCCCGCGTCGACTACGTCTCGTTCCAGGCGAACGAGCTCGTCTACGTGCTCGCGATCGAGAAGCTCCTCGAGATCGGCGTGCCCGGGCGAGCGACGTGGGCACGCATGGCGCTCGCCGAGCTGATTCGCATCCACTCGCACCTCATCTGGCTCGGGACCTCGGCGCTCGAGCTTGGGGCGATCTCGCTCCTCTGGTACACGTTCGACGACCGCGACGAGATCCTCGACCTCGTCGAGATGGCCGGCGGAACGCGGATGCACACGCGGTACTTCCAGGTCGGCGGTCTTGCAGAGGACCTCCCACCCGGCTTCACGACCGAGGCGCGGAAGTTCTGCGACGCGATGCTGAAGTCGGTCGACGACTACGAGGGGATACTCGACCGGAACGCGATCTGGCTGGAACGCACGAGAGGAGTCGGCTTGCTCTCGGCCGACGATGCCCTGGCGCTCGCTCAGTCGGGGCCGATGCTGCGCGCCTCGGGCGTCAACTGGGACCTGCGGAAGAACATGCCCTACCTGGCCTACGACGAGGTGGAGTTCGACGTCCCGGTCTACCCGAACGGGGATGTTTACGACCGGTACAAGGTGCACGTGGACGAGATGCGCGAGTCGGTGCGCATCGTCCGGCAGTGCCTCGACCGGTTGGACGAGACGAGCGGCGAGCCGTGGATCGCCGACGACCGCAAGGTCGTGCTCCCGCCGCGGCACGAGCTCCACACGTCGATGGAGTCGCTCATTCACCACTTCAAGATCGTCACCGAGGGGTTCACGGTGCCCGAGGGGGAGGTCTACCTCGCGATCGAGTCGCC
>DASTEM010000095.1:0-2213 GCA_035709545.1 Gaiellaceae bacterium
ACTCGGGCATGACCATGTCGCGAACGCACGAAATCTGCCGCGTATTGCCAGACGGTTCGCGCCGCCGAAGGCACTCCACCCCTCTTGCGGTAGCAGTCGAGTTTCGAGAGCAACTGCACCCCTAGGTGCACACCTGAGGCACCAATATGCCCCATTTGCAGGAAGGTTCTAGTCCAGTATGGACGTGAACCCTTGAAAACTCTGTGCTGCATCGCGGAAGTCGGACGCCGCCCATCTCGTAGGTCGACCGATGAGTTCGGCGGTCTCGGCGGATTACACATGTGAAGGCGCTCACTGGGGGCGCCCGCAGAAGGAGGAGACATGCCAGACGTGACCGTTCGCGAGATCGATGAGATGGACGGGATCTTCGGTGGGGTTGCACGGCGCGCCCGCGCGGAGCTCGGTGTCACCGCCTGGGGAATGCAGGTGCTGACCCTGCCGCCGAACTGGGACGGTTACCCGAACCACAAACACGACGCGGATGCATTCGACCCGAATCAGGAGGAGGTCTACATCCCGCTCGAAGGATCGGCGATCCTGGTCGCGGACGGCACCGAGTTCGAGCTCCGCCCTGGGATCATGGCGCGCGTCGGTCCCGAGCAACTCCGCAAGATCCTTCCCGGGTCAGACGGAATCCGGCTGCTAGCGCTCGGTGGGAAGCCAGGCGCGTTCCAAGCCGGCGCTTGGACGGAGATCGGGGCGGATCCTCCGAGCCCGCCGGAGTAGCCTGCGGAGATGGCGACGGGTGCGGCGATATCAGCCGATGAGGTGGCGCTGCTACAGGCGGCGCGCACCGGTGACAAGCAGGCGTTCGAGCGCCTGCTCGAGCCTCATCGTCGGGCGCTCCATCTCCATTGCTATCGGCTTCTCGGGTCGCTCCACGATGCAGACGACGCACTGCAGGAGACGTCGTTGAGAGCGTGGCGCTCGCTCGACCGCTTCGAGTCGCGCGCGCCGCTTCGGGCGTGGCTCTATCGCATCGCGACGAACGTGTCGCTACGAGCGATCGAACGGCGTGCGCGGACTCCGGAGGCGCTCGATCCGGAAGAGGCCGAGATCGCGGCGTACCTCCAGCCGTACCCGGACCGGCTTCTGGAGCCGACCGCGGCAGTGGAGGAGCGTGAGTCGGTCGGTCTCGCGTTCGTCAGCGTGATGCAGCTCCTCCCGCCCCGCCAGCGCGCCGTTCTCGTCCTCCGAGAGGTTCTCGGTTGGTCGGCGCGGGAGACGGCGGACTTGCTCGGCGACAGCGTTGCGTCCGTGAACAGCGCGCTTCAGCGAGCGCGCGAGAAGCTCGAGGACGAACGCTCGGCAGGGCGCCTCGCGCGCGATCACGCACCCGCCTCCTCCGAAGCCGAGGCACGTGTGGTCGCGAAGTTCATCGCGGCGTGGGAAGCGGTCGACGTCGAAGGGATCGTCGCGCTCCTCGCCGGTGACGCGGTGCTCACGATGCCTCCGGAGCCGATGCGGTTGGCCGGCGCCCAGGCGATTGGAGAGTTCTTTCGAACCGTTCCGGCAGAGGGAGCTCTCGAGCGCATTCGGCTGGTGCCGACACGCGCGAACGGCCAGCCGGCGCTCGCCGCCTATTTCGACGATCACACCGGGACGTTCGAGGCCTACGGGGTCATGGTGCTCGCGCTCGAGGGTGAGGAGGTCGCGAGCATCACCGGCTTCGCGGGCTACCCCGAGCTCTTCCCCGAGCTCGGACTCCCGCTCTCACTCGAGACCTGAGGGCTACCAGCCGGGAGGCGGCACGACGTAGACGGCCACGCCGAGCCCCGGGAGCTTGTCCGCGACCAGATCGCCGAGCGGCGTGACGACGCGCCCGTCGCGGAACACCTTGAGCTTCCGGCCACCGAGACCCGGGACCGTGAACGACGTGTTCGCCGGCGCTGTCGAGCTGTTCACGGCCACGATGTACGTCGCGCCGTTGTAGCGGCGGGCTCCGACGCGGATCGGGCTCTCGGTCGACCAGTTCGCCTTCGCGACTGGGCCGAGCAGAGCCGGCGCAAGGGCGAGGATCTCGCGGTTCGCCAGGCGGACCTCGTTACGGATGTCCTCAGCCCACCAGTCGGGGAAGTAGCCGATGCCGCGGGCTCCGCCTGCGATCGCGAGCCAGGTCTCGGCGCGAACGATTTCGGGAGTCGGGTCCTCGTTCTCTCTGCAGTGCTCCATGGGACCCGCCTCGATCCACTGGAACGTCGGCTTGCCGCCGG
>DASTEM010000096.1:0-8859 GCA_035709545.1 Gaiellaceae bacterium
CTGTCGGTTCAGCAGATCGCCACGGCGCGAGCCGACCTTGTGTCGCGCGCCCGCGACGGCAAGCTCAAGCTCGCCGACCTCGAGGGCGGGACGTTCACGATCTCGAATCTCGGTATGTACGGGATCGAGCAGTTCGTCGCCGTTCTCAACCCGCCGCAGGTCGCGATTCTCGCGGTCGGCTCCATCGAAGATCGACCAGCCGCGCGCGGCGGCGACCTCGTCGTCGCCCCGACGATGACGATGACCCTGACCTGTGATCACCGCGCTATCGACGGCTCCGAAGGCGCCGAGTTCCTTCGTACGGTGAAAGCGTTCGTCGAGGCGCCGGCTCTCGCCCTCTGATGGTCATTCGCCGAGGCGGCCGCGAGGACGTCCGGTTCCTGCGGGACATGCTCCACCACGCCTACTACTGGCGCGAGCGGAGCCCTGGGGAAGGGCCCGGTCCCGTCGCTCGGTACGTGAAGGGCTGGGGGCGTCCCGGCGACACGGCGCTCATCGCGGTCGAGGGCGCGTTTCCCGTCGGCGCAGGCTGGTATCGGCTCTTCCGACGCGATCAGCCGGGTTACGGCTTCGTCGACGAGGAGACACCGGAGCTTGCGATTGCGGTCGTGCCGAGCCGCCGCGGTCGCGGGCTGGGAGAGGCTCTGTTGAGCGCCCTCTGCGATCGCGCCAGGGCGGACGGTTATCGAGCGCTCAGCCTGAGTGTCGAGCGCGACAACGAGGTTCTCGTGTCGTTCTACGAGCACCACGGATTCCAGCGGGTCGCCGGGGACGCCGACGACGGCGACAGCGTGACGATGCGGCGGGTCGTCGATGAGTAGGCAAGCGCAGAAAGCGCAGGCGTTCCGCGAGCTGCACGCCGGTAAGCCGTTCGTGATCCCGAATCCGTGGGATGCGGGCTCGGCTCGAGCTCTCGAGGCGTTGGGCTTCAAGGCGCTGGCGACCACGAGCTCCGGCTTCGCCTACACGCTCGGGCGGATGGACGGCAACGTGACTCTGGACGAGGTCGTGGAACACATGGCGACGCTCGATCGGGCGACTGAGCTTCCCATCTCGGTCGATCTCGAGAACGGCTACGGCCCCGAGCCGGACCATGCTGCGCTCGCCATAACACGGGTTGCCGGCGTGGGGGCGGTGGGTGGCTCGATCGAGGACTACGACCCTCGCGGCCACATCTACGAGCTCTCGCTGGCCGTCGAGAGGGTCACCGCCGCCGCGGAGGCCGCACGTAGCCTGGAGTTCCCGTTCACGCTGACTGCCCGGGCCGAGAACCACCTACGGGACAAGGCCGATCTCGAGGACACCATTGCGCGGCTTCAGGCTTTCGAGAGCGCCGGCGCCGACGTTCTCTACGCGCCGGGATTGCGCACCGTCGAGGAGATCGAAGCCGTCTGCAGCGCCGTCTCCCGGCCCGTGAACGTCCTGGCGCTTCCGGGGCTCTCGCTGGCGGAGATCGTCGGCGCCGGCGCGCGTCGCGTGAGTGTCGGGGGAGGCCTGACTTGGGTCGCCGTGAAGGCGTTCGCGGATGCAGCAGCCGCGATTCGCGATACGGGCGATCTGTCTCCGCTTGCAGCAAGGGTTCCGTTGGCGGAGTGGTTCGCGAGCGAGAGCTGATCTGACCGGTCTCGCCCGTCGCAGCTAGATGCCTGATCGGAAATTCGCGCGGGCCGGATGACGGCCACGACACTGCGCCGGATCGCCACCCTCGCGCGTCGCACGGGCTGCAAGCCTGCACAACGCGTGAGTGCGGGCGCCCGGCTTGGTCGTGATCGCCCCCGACTGCGCGCCAATTTCCGCTCAGGCATCTAGGATCGCGCCCATGGAATTCGACATCGCCGTTGTGGGTGGCGGGCCCGCCGGCTACACCGCGGCGATCCGGGCCGCGCAGCTCGGCGCCCGCGTTGCGTGCATCGAGAAGGAGGCCGACCTCGGCGGAACCTGCCTTCGCGTCGGCTGCATACCGACGAAGGCGTGGGTCTCGACTGCGCACGCACTCCACGCGGCGCGCGAGATCGACCCGAAGCTCGGCGTCGTCGCCGGGGAGCCGGTGCTCGACTTCGCGCAGGCGAACGCGTGGAAAGCCGGCGTCGTCAAGCAGATGACGGGTGGCGTCGCATCGCTCTTCAAGGCCAACGGCGTCACGTGGTTCCAGGGCGCCGGCAAGTTCGAGGACAGTCGCTCGCTCGCCTTCGACAAGGGAGATATCGGCCTGAGCTTCTCGAGCGCGATCGTCGCCACGGGCTCATACCCCATGAGACCTCCGATCCCTGGGCTCGACTCGCCTCGCTGCGTCGACTCCACGGGCCTCCTTGCGCAGACGGAGATCCCTCGCCGGCTCGTGGTTCTCGGCGGCGGGATCATCGGCTGCGAGTTCGCGTCGATCTTCGAGCGCTTCGGCGCCGAGGTCACGATCGTCGAGATGCTCGAGACGCTCATTCCGCAGGAGGATGCGGATGCGACGAGCGAGCTCCGCAAGGCGTTTGCCCGGCGCGGCATCGTGGTTCACCTCGGCAAGCAGTGCACGAAGGTCGAGGACACGGGCTCGTCTCTCGTCGTTCATTTCGGGGAGGGCGAGACGGCCGAGTGCGACCTGATGCTCGTCTCGGTCGGTCGCGCGCCACTCGTCGACGGCGTCGGTCTCGAGGCCGCGGGCGTCGCCTACGACTCTCGCGCAGGGATCCAGACGGACGCATATCGCCGCACCTCCGTCCCCAACATCTACGCAGCCGGCGATGTCGCGGGGTACTGGCAGCTTGCGCATACGGCCTTCCGCGAGGGCGAGATCGCTGCGGAGAACGCGACCGGCCACTCGACGCCGATGCCTGACTCGGCCGTTCCGCGGCCGATCTACACCGATCCAGAGATCGCCGGCGTGGGCCTGACCGAGGCCGAAGCTCGCGAGCGCTACGGGGACGACAAGATCGCGGTCGGCAGGTTCCCGTGGGCGGCGAATGCACGAGCGGTCATGTCCGGCGAGACGGCGGGATGGGTGAAGTCGATCCATGAGACGGAGTACGGCGAGCTTGTCGGCGTCGTGATCGTCGGTGCTCACGCGACCGACCTGATCGAGGCCGCCGTCGTTGCGCTCGACGCGGAGGCGACTGTCGAGACCGTCGCCGACGGGATGGCGCCTCACCCGACGCTCTCCGAGGCGATCAAGGAGGCTGGTCTCGTGGCGCTGGGACGCGCCATCCACCTTCCTCCCCGCAGGACGTAGTCGCGGTTCGATACCCTCAGCTGGTGAGCATCTTCACCAAGAGAAACGCCGTCATCGGCTACCTGACGCTCAAGGCGCTCAAGCACCGTCGCAAGCGGCGGAGCGGCGCCAAGCTCGGTCTCTACATCGCTCTCGGGCTCGTCTCGTTCGGCATCCTCGCGGGTGTTGCGGCCGTCGTCGCACGGCGAAGCGGCACGTCTGTCGCGGATGCCGAAGACGCTGCCGCGGATGCAGAGAGCGACGAGGCAGACGACGAGATCGTCGGCGAGTACGTGATGACGGCAACGGAGCCGATTCCCGCCACGTGAGACGGCCGGTCGGCGGCGATGGGTCGTCGATTCGTCCCGCACTCGCAGGGCTCGTCCCGTACGAGCCCGGGAAGCCGGTCGAGGAAGTCCAGCGGGAGCTCGGGCTCGACCGCGTCGTAAAGCTCGCTTCGAACGAGGGGCCGTACGGGCCGTTCCCTGCGGCCCAGGAAGCGATCGCTCGCGCCACGCTCGAGCTGAATCGCTATCCCGACGGAGGCGCATGGCGGCTAAGGCACGCGCTCGCCCAGCATCACGGCGTGGGCTTCGAGAACGTCACCGTCTGCGCGGGCGCGGATGCGGTCATCGGGTTCGTGTGCCTCGCGACCCTCGACCCGGGGGACGAGGCGGTTACGGGCTGGCCGTCCTTCCCCAGCTACGTGCTCGACCCACTCAAGCTGGGCGCCGTCCCCGTGCGGGTGCCGTTGCGGGAGGACCGATACGACCTCGAGGCCATCCTCGAGGCGATCACTCCACGGACGAAGCTCGTCTTCATCGCGGCGCCGAACAACCCGACCGGCACAACCAACAATCGCGCCGACCTCGAGGAGTACTTCGACAACGTGCCGCCGCACGTCCTGACCGTTCTCGACCAGGCGTACTTCGAGTACATCGAGGACCCGCACTACCCCGACGCGATCGAGGAGCTCGCGAAGGCAGGTCACAACGTGCTCGTGCTGCGGACGTTCTCGAAGATCTTCGGGCTCGCCGGGCTGCGTGTCGGCTACGGCGTCGGCTCAGCCGAGGTCGTCACGGCGATCGGGAAGGTTCGTCGCGCGTTCGACGTCACCTCCGCGGGCCAGGAGGCGGCGCTCGCGAGCTTCGCCGCAACCGACGAGATCGCGCGGCGGCGAGCGGCGAACCGCGAGGCGATGGCGAGCCTCGAAAAGCTCCTCCGGCAGCGCGGTTTCGATCCGGCCGGCCCGGCGGTCGCAAATTTCCTGTTCGTCCGCGTCGGAGACGCGGGCGCGGTCAACGACGCCCTGCTGCGCGAGGGAGTCGTCGTCCGGCCGATGGGAGCGTTCGGCGCCCCCGATGCGCTGCGGATCACCGCGGGTACACCGGAAGAGATCGACTTCCTCGCGCACGCCCTCGACACCGTCTCCGCTCCGAGTGCGGTCGGGCAGCCGTGAGGGTGCGTTAGGGCCCGAAAGCGCTCGCGGGAACTCGCGCACGAAGCGCGAACCACCTCCTGTAGCTGAGCTATCCTCCGACGACGGGCGCCCGCGGAGGCGCTCGTCTCCTGTATGCGAACCACGCTCAAGAGAGGACTGGGGCGCGGCGCCGCGCCGAACGGAAACGGGAAGCCCGTTCTTCCGCCTGGTGCGCTGTCGCCTGTCAGCGTCTATGCGCAGCCCGCGCGGTCCCCGCGGTCGCGCTCGTCTCTCGTGGGACGCGTCGCCCTGTGGCTTGGCGTGGCATCGCTCGTCTTCGCCACCGGCGCCGCTGGAGGCGCGTACCTGTACTTCCACCAGTCCGTGGCCGCGGTCGCTGCGGAAACACCCGAGGTCAAGCGAGCCGCGAGACAATTGTCTGTCGCGCTTCCCGGGCAGCCGGCTGTTGCGCTCGTGATCGGGTACGACCACCGCAAGGAGGACGGCAACTCGAACACGGGGCGCTCCGACACGCTCATGCTCGTTCGGGCCGACCCGTCGACCGACTCGATCTCGCTCCTCTCCTTTCCACGCGACCTGCGCGTCGAGATTCGATGCGAGGGGCAGACGCCGTTCTTCGACAAGATTGCGCACGCCTACTCCAACTGCGGCCCCCAGGGATCGCTGGACACGGTCAAGGCGCTGACGGGCATTCCCGTCAACTACCTGATCACCGTCAACTTCCGCGGGTTCCGGCAGATCATCGACAGGCTGGGAGGCGCGTGGATCGACGTCGACCGTCGCTACTTCAACGATCGCGGCGGCCCGTTCGGCTACGCGAAGATCAACCTCCGGCCCGGCTACCAGCAGCTCAGCGGACGGCAGGCGCTCGACTACGTGCGCTACCGGCACACGGACTCGGATCTCTATCGCGTCGCTCGCCAGCAGCAGTTCGTGAAGGCGTTCAAGGGCCAGGTGCAGGAGAGCTTCGCTCCGCTCGCGCTTCCGAAGGTGGTGAATGCGATCACGAACAACGTGGAGGTAGCCCAGGGCGGTGGCAGCGACGTTCCGGGACGCACAGTTCTCTCCTACGCGTTGTTCGCCTACGGTCTGCCCGCAGGACACGTTTTTCAGAACAAGATCGAAGGGCTCGAAGGGTTCGCCGACCTGACTACGGGCTCCGAGAACATCACACGTGCGGTTCAGACGTTCACGCACCCGGACGTCGAGTCCTCGGAGAAGGCCACGGCTGTCGCTCTGGGCGAGAAGCTCAAGCAGCGCGTGCTCGCGCCGCGCGACACGAGCATCACCGTCTTGAACGGGAACGGCGTCTCGGGCTCGGCCTCGACCGCCGGCTTCCAGCTCGGCGAGCGGGGGTACCAGATCCTCACGCCGCCGAACGGTCTACCAGCGAACGCTCCGCGATTCGACTACTTCCGCACCCAGATCTACTTCGACTCGAGTCGACGACGCGCGCGCGATGCGGCGCAGAAGGTCGCGAACCTGTTCGCGTCGGCCGAGGTCAAGCCGCTCGAGAACGAGATAGCGCCGTTGGCGAACGGCGCGCTGCTCACCGTCGTCGTCGGCCAGACGTTCCACGGGAGCCTCGCGTCAGCTCCGATCGACCGGACTCCGAAGCGGGAGCGCCCGAACGTCGTGTTCGGCCCGAACGCAGCTCGCGATCTCCTGCGCGAACGGCGAGCACGCGTCCCGTTTCCGCTCATGGTTCCGACCGTGATCGAGCGCAGCTCGTGGACCGACTCGACCATGCCCGTGCGCATGTACTGGATCGACGAGGGCGAGAAGCACAAGGCCGTCCGACTCGTGTATCGCATGGGCTCGAACGAGTACTGGGGCGTGCAGATGACCGATTGGGACGATGCTCCCGTCCTTGCAGACAAGAGCCACACGCGGCGCATCAAGGGCCGGATCTACGACCTCTACTACGACGGGCCGAAGCTGCACATGGTGGCTCTCCGCACCCCTGAAGCCAGGTACTGGGTCATAAACACGCTTCTCGACCGCATGTCGAACGAGACGATGCTCGCGATTGCCAAGGGCTTGAAGCCGCTCGGGAGAGCGAAGTAGCAGTGCGGGTAAGCGTCTTCGGCGCCGGTTATGTCGGTCTCGTCACGGGCGCCTGTATGGCCGACCTCGGTCACGACGTCGTCATCCGGGACGTGGTCGTGGAGAAGATCGAGGCGCTCCGGCGCGGCGAGGTCCCGATTCACGAAGACGGGCTCGCCGAGCTGCTGGAGCGAAACCGCGAACGGCTGACGTACACGACATTCGTCGACGAGGCGGTGCAGGGGGCGGACGTCCTCTACGTCGCCGTGGGAACCCCGCCAACCTACTCCGGCGACGCCGACCTGTCCGCGGTCTGGATGGTCGTGGACGAGCTCCCGCAGGTCGACCGCCGGATCGTCATCGCGATGAAGAGCACGGTGCCGGTCGGCACGGGCAGGACCGTGCGACACCGGCTGGACGAGCGCGGCCTCCAGAACGTGGGCTACGTCTCGAACCCGGAGTTCACGGCCGAGGGCACGGCGGTCCGCGACTTCATGCACCCCGATCGCGTCGTCATCGGAGCCTTCGACCAAGCGGACGGAGATGTGGTCGAGAGACTGCACGACGGTATCGAGGCGCCCATCGTGCGCTGCGACGTGCCGTCGGCGGAGATGATCAAGCTGGCGGCGAACGCGGCGCTTGTCACGCGGATCTCGTTCATCAACGAGATCGCGAACGTCTGCGAGGCGACGGGCGCCGACGTCCTCACCGTGGCAGAGGGAATCGGGCTCGACCGTCGCATCGGCCCGGCGTTCCTGCGTGCGGGAATAGGCTTCGGTGGCTCCTGTTTCCCAAAAGACTCGCTCGCTCTCAAACAGCTTGCGGCGAACTCGGGCTACAGCTTCCAGCTCCTGAATGCGGTCATCGAGGTCAACGAGCTTCAGAAGCGGCGCGTCATTGGCAAGCTCGAGCGGCGCATCGGACCGCTTCGCGGCAAGAAGATCGCGCTCCTCGGTCTCGCCTTCAAGCCGGGCACGGACGACATGCGCGAGGCGCCGAGCCTTGTTCTCGCGGGGCGACTGCTCTCCGAAGGCGCCGAGGTCAGAGCATGGGACCCGATCGCTGACGGCAAAGTCCACCTGCGCGGAGTCGAGATCGCCGAATCGGCACTCGCAGCGCTCGATGGCGCTGACGCTGCAGTCGTCGTGACCGAGTGGCCCGAGCTCCGCGAGCTCGACTGGGCGGAAGCAGGCGCGAAGATGCGAAACAGGCTCGTCATCGACGGCCGCAACCTTCTCGACTCAGCGCATCTCCGAGCGCTCGGATTCACGTACGAGGGCATCGGACGACCGATCGAGTGAGCCTTCCCGCGGTCATCCTCGTAGGCGGGCAGGGGACGAGGTTGCGACCGCTCACCGATCGCACGCGGAAGGACATGCTCCCGCTGGTCGATCGGCCGCTCCTCTCGTACACGCTCGAGCACCTGGCTCGTCACGGCGTCGAGCGGGCCGTCATCTCGTGCGGATACATGCCGGACCAGATCGAGGAGGCGCTCGGCGTCCGCCACGCGGGTGTGACCCTCGAGTACGCGATCGAGGAGACGCCGCTCGGAACCGGGGGAGCCATCGGATTCGCCGCAAATGGGCTCGAGGGCAGCTTCTTCGCGCTGAACGGCGACTCGCTGCGCGAGGCGGATCTCGGCGAGATGGTCGACTTCCATCGCTCGACCGGCGCCAAGGCGACCATCCTTCTCACGCCCGTCGCCGACCCCAGTCGATACGGGCTCGTGCGAACGTCCACGGACGGCAGGGTCGAGACCTTCCTCGAGAAGCCGCGCCCGGAGGAGATCGACACCGATCTGATCAACGCGGGGCTCTACGTTCTCGAGCCCGAGGTCCTCGAGCTCGTGCCCGCGGGCCGTCCGGTCTCCATCGAGCGGGAGGTGTTTCCGCAGCTCGCCGCCGAGGGCGCGGTGTTCGGGATCGCGCTCCCCGGCTACTGGCTCGACGTGGGGACACCCGAGTCGTACCTCCAGGCGCACAGAGACGTGCTCGAGCGGCTGTTCACGACCGAGGTGGGGAACGCCTTGGGCGCTGACTTCACCCTGGTCGACCCGACCGCCGAGGTCGATCCGAAGGCGCGCCTCGTTCCTCCCGTCTACGTCGGGCCCGGCGCCGTCGTCGAAGGTGGAGCGCGACTGGGGAGCCTCGCCGTGCTCGGTGCGGGCTCGAGGCTC
>DASTEM010000097.1:0-4153 GCA_035709545.1 Gaiellaceae bacterium
GCGAAACGGCTTGACGTCGGCCATCCCAGCGAGCGTACCAACGCCCTCGCGAAATACACTCGGGACATGACCACGATCGCCGAGCTCGCCGAGGATCGCACCGTCGAGGGCGTCTTCGCGGTGACGAAGAAGGAGCGGCGCAGGACGCGCGCCGGAGCCTCCTACCTCGTCCTCGAGCTTGCCGATGCGAGCGGGCGCGTCGAGGCAAGAGTGTGGAACGACGTCGATCTGCTCGATCACCGCTTCGAGGAGGGTGACGCAGTTCACGTGCTGGGACGAGTCGAGAGCTTCGGCGGCAAGCTTCAGGTTCAGGTGCGCGCGGTCGAGCCGGCTGAGGACGCCGACCCTGTCACCCTCACCCCCACCCTTCGCCGCGACGCCGACGAGCTCGACGGCTTCTTCGAGTTCCTCGCCGCCGAGATCTCGCACCCTGCGCTCGCCGGTCTGGTCGACGGATTCGTTCGAGACACCGCCGTCCGCTCCGCTCTTCGAGCGCTACCGGCGGCAGGCGTGGACGGTCATCACGGCTATGCCGGCGGGCTGCTCGAGCACTCGGTCGGCGTCGCGACGCTTTGCCGAGAGACCGCTCAGCTCCATCCACGACTGCGCTCGGACCTGCTACTCGCTGCAGCTCTGCTCCACGACGTCGGCCGCATACGCGAGCTTGGACGCGGCCCGGCATTCCGGCAGACCGAAGAGGGCCGCCTGCTCGGCCACGTCCATCTCGGCCTCCGGATGATCGAGGAGCGCGCGCAGGATCTCGAGCCCGCGGTTCTCGCCGAGCTCCTGCATGCCATCGCCTGCCACCACGATCGCCCGGCAGCGCGCACCGCGGAGGCGGCCGTCCTCTACCACGCGAACCAGCTCGACGCCCAGGCGGCGACTCGACCCGTCGGCGACAGCTAGAAGCTTGATGCGAAATTGGCGCACTGTCGGGGGCGGTCACGACAAAGCCGGGCGCGGCCGTCATCCGGCCTGCGTGAATTTCGCATCAAGCCTCTAGCCCTGCATGGCATCGCTGCTGGCGCTCGGCGGCGCTCTGTCCTGGGGCGTCGGAGACTTCCTCGGCGGCATCGCCTCACGCCGCATCGCCGTGGTCACAGTGCTCGCGATCTCGCAGGCGGCTGGGCTCGCGGGCCTCCTCGTGGTGGTCTGGATCGCGCGCGATCCCTTCCCCGGCGTCATCGAGCTCGCGCCCGCAGCCGCAGCCGGCGCCGCAGGACTGATCGGGCTCGGCGCCCTCTATCGCGGCTTCGCCGTCGGCGCAATGGGGATCGTGGCGCCCATCTCCGGAGCGGCGCCGCTGGTTCCGCTGGCGGTCGATGCCGCTCAGGGCGTAGTGCCCGGCACCTCCCAGTGGTTCGGCATCGCGCTCGTCCTCGCAGGGATCGGAGCGCTCTCGCTGGAACCGGCAACAGGCGAGCGGCGCGTCGCTGCCGGAGCCGGCCTGGCGGTGGTCGCGGCGCTGGGCTTCGGCTTCTTCATCGTCGGAATCGACGCCGGTGCCGACGAGAGCGCCTCTTGGGCAGTCGTTGCTGCACGGGCGGCCTCGGTCACGATCGCGGTCGTCGCAGCCCTCGCCGTCACGCGCAGTTCGCTACGACCGCCTCGAAATCTCCTGCTCGTGCTCGTCGGCGTCGGCGCGTTCGACACCGGCGCGAACGTTCTCGTCGCGTTCGCGACCACCAAGGGCGCTGCGGGGCCAGTCGCGGTCCTGAGCGCGCTCTATCCGGTCGTGACGATCGTCCTCGCGCGGATCGTGCTCGCCGAACGTCTCACGACCGCGAAGCGAGCCGGCGGGATGGTTGCGCTCGGAGGAGCTGCGCTCGTCGCTGCTGGCTGAGCGAGCGCGGTCGCAGAGAGGATCGTGCCGGGCTGCGGAGAACGCGGCGCAATGAGCGAGGTTCCCACGGCGATGGAGGACCGGTCTCCGCTCCGCGTCGGAGCGCTCATGACGCTAGCCGCGCTCGCCTTCGCCGCGCTCATCGGCGTGATCGCCGTCATCGATGCCGACGGGACCGGTACCGCGGTCGGAGTCGGCGTAGGTACAGCCGTCACCGTCTTCGTCGCCGGGGGAACGGTCGCGTGCGCGCTCGCCTGCCTTGTGCGCCGCCGGGTCGAGCTTCTCGCGCTGGGCGGAATCGCCGCCTCCGGGCTCGCCATGGACCTATTCGCACTTGCGATCTGGCGCGAGATCGACGACGAGATCTACGGGAAGATCGCCGGCATCGCCTTTGCGTGGACGTTCTTCGGCCTGCTCACGCTCGGGCTCACGCTCGCCGTCCAAGCGCGCGAGCAACTCGCCAGGGCGCTCTACATCGGAGCGATGGTCGCCTCGGGTGTCGCGGGGCTCATCGCGTCTTGGCTCATCGCCACGAACGGCGGCGACGTCTTCGGGTTGAGTGCCGGGTTCGATCCCTTCGCGGACGAGAGCCTGCTGCGGCCGCTCGCGGTGGCGCTCGTCCTCCTCTCGACGCTCTGGTTCGGCGCGCTGGCCGCCAGCCGCCTCGAGCGAAGCTAGACGTTGAACCGCACGTTGAGGACGTCCCCGTCCTCCACGACGTAGGCCTTACCCTCGAGGCGCTGCAACCCCCGGCGGGCGGCCTCCGCGTGCGAACCGCACTCGACGAGGTCGTCCCAGCGGATCACCTCGCAGCGAATAAACCCGCGCGCGATGTCCGAGTGAATCGACTCCGCCGCAGCAAGCGCCGACTCGCCGTAGCGCAGAGTCCACGAGCGTGCTTCTGTGTCGCCGATCGTGAAGAAGGTGATCAGCCCCAGCGCTTCCTTGAGACGATGAACGACATCGTCGAGAGCGGACGGGCCGGAGCGAAACTCGGCAGCTTCGGCCTCCGGTAGCTCCGCGAGCTCCATCTCGAGAGCGCAGTCGATTCCTCCAGGCCCGTTCTCCAGCGGTATGAGCGGCTTCGTGGTCAGCGGCTCGAGCTCGCGCGGGAGCTCGGCATCCCAGTCCGTGAGCGGTCTTCCAGCCTCGAGGTGCGCGAGCAGCGTCTCGAGCTGCTCAACCTCGAGACGCTTCGCGCGCTCGCCCGACTTCGCCTCCTTGCGCACCTTCTCGAGCCTGCGCTCGACGTGATCTCGATCCGCGACTATCAGCTCGAGCCGCAGGCTCTCGAGGTCGGCGTGGGGGTCCGCGCCGTCCGAGAAGCCGTCGAGCACGGCCAGCAGCGCGTCGGCCTGTCGCAGCCCTCCCGGAACCTCGACCCCGGCGCCCGGAACATCCACGACGCGGACCGCCGCAGGGGTGACCTTCTTCGACCCGAGGAGCGCTGCGAGCCGATCGAGCCGTTCGTCGGCGATCACCGCCATGCCGACGTTCGCCTTCTCAGTGACGGCCGCGTACGCCGTCACCTCTGCACCCGCGTGCGTGAGCGCGTTGAACAGCGTCGTCTTCCCCGCGTTGGGAAGGCCGACGATCCCGACCTGCAGAGGCAATTGGGTCTGCTACGCCTCGAAGCCGACGCGCGTCTCGCGCGCGAAGCGCTTGGCGTAGAGCACGCGCGAGAGCACGAGCAAGATGTGTCCGTCCTGAGCCTCGAGGTCGAGCGCGCCGAGCGCTCCGGCGGACAAGGAAGCCTCGAGCGCATCCGCGCTCGGAGGCGTGACGAGGATGCTCAAGATCTGTCCGCCGTCGAGCCCGATCTCAACTCGGACGAAGCCGTTGTCAACCACTGAACACCACCTCCGTGAGCACGCCGTGGACGGTACTGGGATGCACGAACGCGACTTCGAGACCAAAGAGTCCAGGGCGAGGAGCGGCGTCGATCATCTGTGCGCCCTGGCCTTGGAGGCTACGGATCGCTGCGTCGATGTCGTCGGTCTCGACAGCGACGTGGTGCATACCCGGCCCTCGCCGCGCGAGGAAGCGCCCGACATGCGTGTCCTCGCCCGTGGGCGCGACGAGCTCGACCCTACTCTCGCCCACGAACAACGAGGCCGCGTTCACGCCTTGCGCGTCGAGATGGTCTCGGCCCTCGAGGCGCGCGCCGAAGAGCCTCTCGTAGGTCGAGATCGCCTCGTCGAGATCCGCGACCGCCACCCCGAGATGATGGATCCCGCGCAGCTGCACCCGCGCGATGCTACTTACCGGGCTTGCGATCAGTCGCGCATTGGCAGCGCGCGCACAGTGCCG
>DASTEM010000098.1:0-5367 GCA_035709545.1 Gaiellaceae bacterium
GTCGGTGTTGGTTCCGAGACGGACTTCGTCGCCAAGAACGACGAGTTCCAGGCATTCGCCGAAAGAGTGTTGCGGGCCGTTCACGCCGAGGGCGAGGAGGCTGTCGACCGGCTTGACCAGGACCGCACACAGCTGATCGCCAAGCTCGGCGAGAACATCGTGATCGTCGGCGCCGAGCGTTTCGACGTACCCGACGGAAACGTGATCTCGGGGTACGCACATCCGCCGGCGAACAAGATCGGCGTCCTCGTCGAGCTTTCGGGCGGCTCGGCCGAGCTCGCCCGCCAGATCGCGATGCACATCTCCTTCGCGGCGCCCGAGTGGACGACGCGTGCCGACGTCCCCGCAGAGACCGTCGACAGCGAGCGCGCCATCTACATGAACACTGACGAGGTGCAGTCGAAGCCGGAGCCGGCACGTGAGAAGATCGTGGACGGCATGCTCGCAAAGCGCTTCTTCGCCGCGACCCCGGGTGGCGTCTTAGCGGACCAGCCGTGGATTCACGACCCGTCCAAGACGGTTGGCCAGGCGCTCGACGAGGCCGGGGCGACCGTCGCCCGATTCGCCAGGATCTCGGTCGCGGGGTGACGACCAGCACTGACGAAGTCGCGCAAGAAGTCGCACGCCCGAGCGGTACGCCGTTTCGCCGCGCGCTGTTGAAGCTTTCCGGCGAGGCGCTTCTCGGAGAGCGCGAGTACGGGATCGACCCGACGACCGTCGTGGCGATCAGCGAGGAGATCGTCGCCGTACACGAGGCTGGCACAGAGCTTGCGGTGGTAGTCGGGGCGGGGAACATCTATCGCGGAATGGCCGCTGCGGCCGAGGGCATGGACCGTGCGACCGCTGACTACGCGGGGATGCTCGCGACGCTCCTGAACGCCCTGACGCTCCAGGACGCGTTCGAGCGGCTCGGGGTACACACACGCGTGCAATCCGCGATCGCCGTCTCCGAGGTCGCCGAGCCGTACATTCGCCGGCGCGCCATTCGCCATCTGGAAAAGGGGCGGGTCGTGATCTTCGCCGCTGGCACCGGGAACCCGTTCTTCACCACCGACACGGCCGCGGCCCTCCGCGCGCTCGAGATCGGCGCGGGCGCGATCCTCATGGCCAAGAACCGCGTTCAGGGCGTCTACGACGGCGATCCGCGAGAGGACGCGAACGCGCGCTTCCTGCCCGAGATCACGCATCTCGAAGCGATCGAGCGCGGGCTCAAGGTGATGGACACGACCGCGCTCTCGCTGTGCATGGACAACCGGCTGCCGATCTACGTCTTCGAGCTCGCCGAGGGCAACATCCGGCGAGTCGCGGCCGGCGAGCGAGTCGGAACGATCATCTCGACCCCGTAGGAGGGAGTGATGGCTGCAATCGAGGAGTTCCTCGCCGATGCGAAGCGGCGCATGGACAAGTCCATCGAGGCGACGCACCACGAGTTCAACTCGATCCGCACGGGGCGCGCCTCCCCGGCGCTCCTCGACCGCATCACCATCGACTACTACGGCACGCCGACACCGCTGAAGAGCCTCGCGTCGATCGCCGCGCCCGAGCCCCGGCTGCTGACCGTCCAGCCCTTCGATCCCGGCTCCCTGCGGAACATCGAGCGCGCTATCCAGGAGTCCGACCTCGGGCTGACGCCGTCGAACGACGGCAAGATCATCCGTCTCCCGATTCCGACGCTCACCGAGGAGCGGCGGAAGGATCTCGTGAAGGTCGTCAGGCGAGTGGCCGAGGACGGCAAGGTCGCGATCCGAAACGTCCGGCGCGATGTGATGCAGCACCTTCGCGAGCTCGTCACGAACGGTGACGTCGGCGATGACGAGGAGCGGCGCGCCGAGCAGCAGGTGCAGAAGGTCACAGACGAGCATACGAAGTCGATCGACGACCTCTTGAAGGCGAAAGAGGCCGAGATCATGGAGGTTTGATCCGCTGCGCGGCTCAAACCTCTAGAAGTGCCGGCGATGGCGTCCGCAGCTCGATCCGACGGTTCCGGAACTGCTAGCCACGGTTCGGGCGTAGCCCGAAGCGTGGCCGTGATCATGGACGGCAACGGGCGCTGGGCGGCCGCCCGGGGGCTTCCGGTCGCCGAGGGGCACCGAGAAGGGGCGCGGGCGTTGCGACGGACTGTCGAGGCCGCGATCGACCTCGGCGTCGAATCGCTCGCGGTCTACGCGTTCTCGACGGAGAACTGGGCGCGTCCGCCCGATGAGGTCGAGTCGATCATGGAGCTCATGGACGAGACCATCGATCGCGAGCTCCCCGATCTCGCGAAGCAAGGCGTCCGAACGCGCTTCTTCGGACGGCGTGACCGCGTGCCGCACGCGCTGCAGGAGAAGATGGCGCGGCTCGAGGCCGAGACGGCCGACAACGACCGCCTGAGCCTCTGGATCGCCTTCGACTACGGAAGCCGCGCAGAGATCGTCGGTGCCGTCCGGCAGCTGCTGGAAGACGGGGTCAGACCCCAGGACGTGTCCGAAGCGGACGTGTCCGCGCGCCTCTACGCGCCCGAGCTCCCCGATCCCGACCTCGTGATCCGCACCTCCGGCGAGCAGCGGATCTCGAACTTCTTGCTCTGGCAGTCTGCGTACTCGGAGCTCGTGTTCGACGATACGCTCTGGCCCGACTTCGGGGAGGATCGGCTCCGCGCCGCGCTCGACGAATACACGCAGCGGGCGCGCCGGTTCGGAACTCGATGAACAACGCTCGCATGCGGCTCGCGTTCGCGGGGGCAACAATGTTTCCCCCGCGCACCCCCTTCTTCCTGAGAGCGTGGGGAACCTCCCGGTTCCCCACACCCCTCCACGTTCAGCGGCCGAGAATCGGCCGATGAACCTCGCCTCGCGCGTCGTCGTCGCAGTCGTCCTTCTGCCCCTCGTCATCGGGCTCGTGTACCTCGGTGGCTGGTGGCTCTTCGCGCTGGCGCTCGCGAGCGGCCTGATCGCCCTCCACGAGCTCTACCTCATGGCGCGCGACCTTCGACCGCTTGTCTTGGGTGGTTACCTTGGATTCCTGCTCTCGCTGGTCGGCCTCGAGCTGGGCGGTCTCGCATGGATGCTCGGTGGGTTGCTGGCGACTTTCGTCTTCGCCTTCGTGATCTTCGGTCTCTCTGACGTTCGCCCATCCGCGACCGCGTCGTTCGGGGTGACGGTGCTCGGCGTGGTCTGGGTCGCAGCCGGGCTCGGATCTCTTCTGCTCATCCGCGACGTTTCCGACGATCTCGGATTCTGGGCCGTTATGGCGGTGCTCTTCACCGTCTGGGCGGCCGACACGGGTGCGTTCTTCGTCGGGCGCACGCTCGGGCGCCACAAGATGGCGCCGGCGATCTCTCCTGCGAAGTCCTGGGAGGGCTTCGTCGGTGGAGTGGCTGCCGCGATGGCGACTGCCTTCCTGATCCTCTACAAGGATCGCGACGAGTTCCTGAGCATCCCGGAGATGCTGGCGCTCGGTGCCGCGATCGCCCTCGCCTCGGTGCTCGGCGACCTCTTCGAGTCCGCTGTAAAGCGGGATCTCACGGTAAAGGACTCCGGGCGGCTCCTAGGTGGTCACGGCGGCATGCTCGACCGCCTCGACTCGCTCCTGTGGGCGGGACCTGTCGCGTACTACGTCATCCTCGCGTTCGGCCAGGCGTAGTCGTGTCTGAACACGTGTGCGGCTAGCCTTCGCCCGTGGCGCAGAGACGAATCGCCCTGCTCGGGGCGACGGGCTCCATCGGGCGGCAGGCACTCGAGGTGATCGCGGCGAATCCCGAGCTCAGCGTGTGTGCCCTCTCGTCGCGCTCGCAGCCCCTGGACGCGCTTGCAGCCGAGCATGGCGTCGCGCACGTGCAAGTCGGAGGCGATGCAGCGGAGCTGCTCGAGGTGTCGGAACCCGATATGGTGCTGAACGCGGTCGTCGGCTTCGCCGGCGTTGGAGCGACGCTCTGGGCGCTCGAGCACGGCGTGGCGCTCGCGCTCGCGAACAAGGAGAGCCTCGTCGCCGCAGGCGAGCTCGCAATCGCAGCGTGGAAGCGGGGAGGAGGTCGGCTCCTCCCTGTGGACAGCGAGCATTCGGCCGTCTTCCAGTGCCTCGAAAGCCGTGCGCGCGAGACTGTCGACTCGGTCGTCCTGACCGCCTCCGGTGGCCCGTTCAGAAACCATTCGCACGCGGAGCTCGAATCAGTGACCGTGGAGGACGCGCTCGCCCATCCAACCTGGTCCATGGGGCCGAAGATCACGATCGACTCTGCGACGCTCGCGAACAAGGGGCTCGAGCTCATCGAGGCCCACTTCCTCTTCGACCTCCCGTACGAGCGGATAGAGGTCGTGGTGCATCCGACGTCGGTCGTCCATGCGATCGTGCGCTTCCGTGACGGCGCTGCGCTCGCCCATCTCGGGTATCCGGACATGCGCGTTCCGATCTCGTTCGCGCTCACCTTCCCTGGTCGTTCTACGACCGCCGTGCGCCCGCTCGACTTCTCGGCCGGCATGAGTCTCGAGTTCGAGCCCCCGGATCGGGAGCGCTTCCCGCTCCTCTCGTTGGCGCGCGAGGCCGGAGAGGGCGAAGGGACATATCCGTGCGCGTTCAACGCCGCCAACGAGGTGGCGGTCGCCGCCTTCCTCGACGGGAGGATCGGGTTCCTGGACATTGCGGCGCTCGTCGAGGATGCGCTCGCCCATGTCGACGGGGGTTCCGCACGCGATCTTCCCGAGCTGGTCCAAGCCGATACCGAGGCGCGACGGCTCGCGAGCGGGCGGTTGGCGGCGGCGTGAGCAACGCTCGCCAGCTCGCGCTCGCCAGCGAAGGGGCGAACGGAAACCGTGTTTCCTCCCGCGAAGCCCCCTTCTTGTTGAGAGCGCGGGGAACCTCCCGTTTCTTGCGCGGAGGAACCTATGGTTCCCCCGCGAACCCCCTCCTTGGGCGCAAGGCGCATGGGTTCCCCGCGCCCCTCCACGCTCATAGACCGTGGGCCGGTCTATGAGCTTCGTCATCGCGATCCTCGGGCTCGCCTTTTTGATCTTCGTGCACGAAGCGGGACACTTTCTCGCGTCGCTCGCGGTCGGGTTGCGTCCGCGCCGCTTCTACATCGGCTTCCCGCCTGCGATCGCGAAGACGACACGAAACGGGATCGAATACGGAATCGGGGCCGTCCCGCTCGGGGGGTTTGTGACGATTCCCGGAATGCATCGCCCGATACCGCACGACGCGGAGCGCCGTTTCTCGCACGCGGTGTCGGACGCGCCTGCGCTTGGGGGCGCCGTCGATCGCGTCAAGCGCACGCTCGACGACGATCTCGAAGCGGCTCTCCACGCGCTTGACGACTTCGAAGCTGCGCTGCGCGACACGACAGTCACGCCCGCGGCCAAGGCGTCGGCCGAGAAAGGGTTGACCGAGCTT
>DASTEM010000099.1:0-10723 GCA_035709545.1 Gaiellaceae bacterium
GGAGAAGCGCTTCGCCAAGGCCGCGACGCCGCCACCGTGGCCGGACGCCAAGCGAATTGACCCATCCCAGATCGCGCTCGCCGGCGCGCTCGGGAAACGCGAGAAGAAAGCCCGCCAGCTCGGGCCCGTCCCACGCAAGCAACCAAAGTGATGGATCGAAGCCCCTCGCGCGAAGATAGAACTCGCGGAAGTTCGCCGGAGAGGTCTCGTGGAAGAACGGGTCGTCTGCGAACGCCTCGTTGAGTGCCGCCAGGAGCACGTCGTCGTCGTGGGGCAGGTAGCGGCGAAGCACGAATGGCGTGGGCATTCGCGGTGCTTCTGGCGGAGCATCGTCGAGGACGACTTGCATGGTGCAGCTGGAGCGCCACAGGCGGTACCCGCGCTGGTCGACCGGCGCCTCCAGCTCATGACCCGCGGGAACGAAGATTCGGACGCGTCGCGCGCGCTCGGCGCGCGCACTCTCCTCCGCCCACTCGAAGAGTGGCTCCCAGTGGACCGGCGCCGCAAAGTCGACCGCAACCTCGTCACCAGTGATCCAGATGTCGCCGTAGCCGACGATGCGCCCATCGAGCTCTAGCACGCGGAGCCACTCGGCTTTCAACTCCTCGTTGCGAACCCAAGACTCGACCTCCTCAGCGTCGATCGGTCGCTCGTCGCCATAGACGACGCGAAAGAGCTCGGCGACTTCCTCGGCATCCTCGACGCGGAGCTCTCGGAACGAGATGCCTGGGAAGCGTCCGGCGGTAGCCATCGTTTCTCGCTTCGTAGGGTAGACGCCCTCGCCTGGGCGAACGTGCACACGCCGAGTCGTAGACATCGAGGACCTCGTTCTGCCGCAACCCGGCCGACAGACGGGCCGGCCCCACTCCAAATAGAGCTAGGCCGTTAGGGAACGATCTTCGCGGAGCCCTTCATGCCCCTGGCGGCATGCGGGTCACACAGAAAACGAAGGGTTCCGGTCTTTCCGAGCTTGACCTTCCAGGTTTGCGTCCCGGTGTAGGTCAGCGGAGTCGTCTTGCGGTTGAAGCCGGGTGCGACCACGTGTGCGTTGTGGGTGGGGCCGCGGTCACGCACCACCATCGTGTACGCGCCGCGCTTGATCGTCTTCACAGCCTTTCCCGTCGCCGTCTTCAGAGTGATGACGAAGCCTGGCCCTGACGTGAGTACGAGCTTCTTCGCCGTCACGGGCGGCGGAGGCGGGGGCGGAGGTGGAGGCGGCACGTCTCCGACCGTGAACGAGCCACGCATCGTCGTAAAGTGCGGATCGCAGTTGTACCGGTACGTCCCTTCGGTGAACGTGACGGTCCAGGACTCCGTGATCTCAGACCCGACCGGAGTCATCCGGTCGACACCGGGCCCGTCGAGGTGGAAGTTGTGCTCCTCCGACAGGTCTTTGACCTCGATGTCGTAGGTCCCGGGCTGGACGTTCGTGACACGGTTGCCTTGTTGGTCCTTGAGCGTGATGAAGAACCCCGGTCCGACCGTCCCGAACAGCTTCACGTTCTGGGACTGGACGGCCGACCCGTCCGTTGCGCCCAGGAGCGCAGCGCCGACGAGCGCCAGAGCGAAGACGAGGACACGCGGCATTACGTCACTCTACGCATCGAGACGCCGGATCGGATTGGTCCTATTCTCGGAGCTCCGCGCCGAACCGCTCCGCAAGTGAAGCGACGATACGGCCGCGTGCCTTCGCCGCCTCGTCGTCAGTCAGGGTGCGCTCGGACGACTGGAACGTGAGATGCATGGCGACGGACTTCCGCCCCTCGCCAACTTGCTCGCCGTGGTAGACGTCGAACACGCTGGCTTCGCGGAGGAGGTCACCCGCCGCCTCCCGGGCCGCATCGACGAGAGCGCCGACCTCGACTTCCTCGTCCACGGCTACTGCGATGTCCTGGAGGACGGCCGGGTACGTGATGACGTCCTCGTAGACGATGCGCTCGGGCACGCTCGCGAACAATGTCTCGAGGTCGAGCTCGAACGCGCTCCACGTGCCCTCGAGCAGTGCTGGATGGAGCTCACCGAGCCAACCAGCCTCGGTCGTCGCGGCCTTACCGGGGTGGAGCAAGGCGTGTGAGCCGCGCTCCACCCGAAGCTCGAGCCCGACCGCCGAGTAGAGCGTCTCGATGACGCCCTTCACGACGGCGAAACCGCCGGCGACTACGCCCGCGACGCGCCAACGTTCGTCCGGAAGCTGCTCGCCCGACTGCAGGTAGACGCGTGCGATCTCGAAGAGCGCGACATGATCGGAGCCAGCGTCGACACCCGTTTGCGCCGCCTCGACGAGACCGGGGACGATCGTCGTTCGGAGGATCGCCTGATCCGACGTCATCGGACTGGGCAAGCGGATCGCGTTCGGGCTCGGATCGGATGCGACAAGGCTCCACGTGTACGCCTCGGAGATGCCCGCGCCGACGAGCGTGTCCTCGACCACTCGCCTGAGACGCTGTTCCTTCGTGAGTCGCCCTTGAACATGCCGGCGCAGCGGCATCGTCAACGGGATGCGATCGAGGAGCGGGCGCGCGACCTCTTCGATGAGGTCGATCTCGCGCGTCACATCGCGTACGCGCCACGTCGGCACGGTCACGTCCCAGTCCTTGGAGACCTCGAAGCCGAGCCCGCGGAGCGTCGAGCGTTGCGCATCGGGCGGGACGTCGATCCCCAGGAGGCGCGAGGAGCGCTCTGGACGCAGGCGGACAACCGGACGCGGCGGCAGTCCGTCGTGGACGTCGACATGTCCCGTCATCCGAGCACCGGCTAGGTCGACGAGCAGGCGACTGGCGAAAATCGCAGCGTCCTCGGCGAGGTACGGATCGACCCCTTTCTCCCAGCGATTCGAGCCCGCCGTACGGAGCGCAAGCCGGTCGGAGGAGTGGAGGATCCCCAGCGGCTCGAAGTTCGCCGCTTCGAGCAAAACCTCGGTCGTACCGTCAGTGACCTCGCTGTCCTCACCGCCCATGATCGCCGCCAGCGCGACCGCACGCTCGCCGTCGGTGATGAGCAGATCGCCCGCATCCAGGCGTCTCTGGGTTCCGTCGAGTGTGCGCAGCTCCTCGCCTGACCGGGCGCGTCGGACAACGATGCGGCCGTTGGCGAGCTTCGCGCGGTCGAATGCGTGAAGGGGGCTCCCCCACACGTGCATGACGTAGTTCGTGACGTCGACGACGTTCGAGATCGACCGCATATCGGCGAGGAAGAGACGCGAGCGCAACCACTGCGGAGACGGGCCGATCGCGACGTCACGGAAGACGCGGCCGATATAGCGCGGACAACCGTGGAAGTCGTCGACCGCGACATCGACGTTCTCCGCGTCGACGATCGTAGGATCGTTCGGCTCCGGCGGATGCAGCTCGCCGTCGAGGAGCGCCGCGACCTCGCGCGCGAGCCCGACCATCGAGAGCAGATCAACCCGATTCACCGTGGGCGTGACGTCGAGCACTTGGTCATGGATCGGGAGCACGTCGACGAGCGGTGTCCCCGGCTCCGAGCCGGAGGGGAGCACCATGATCCCCGCGTGCTGGTCTCCGAGACCGATCTCGTCTTCGGCGAGGATCATCCCGCGGGAGGCCTGGCCCCGGAGCTCGCGCTCGTCGAGCGGTTGGTCGAAGATCGGCAGGAACGCGCCGGGAAGCGCGACCGCAACGGTCGCTCCCACCTCGAAGTTCCAAGCCCCACAGACGATCTGGCGTGCGTCGCCCTCCCCCACGTCGACGTGGCAGACGCGAAGACGGTCTGCATTGGGGTGCGCGTCGGCGGTGAGCACGCGGCCGACAAGGAAGCGGCCGAGGTTGCCGTCGACGTCCGGCACTCCGACCTCTAACACCCGCTCGACCTCGGCCGCCGAAGTGAAGAGGCGGTCAGCGATCTCTCTCGCCGTCGCGTCCACGGTGACGTACTCACGGAGCCACGAGAGCGGCACATGCATCAGAACTGCTCCAGGAGGCGTGGATCGTTGCGCCACAACTCGCGGAGATCCGGAATCCCGTGTCGCAGGACGGCGATCCGCTCGAGCCCCCAGCCGAAGGCGAAGCCCGTGTACCGCTCGGGGTCGTAACCGACGAACTCGAAGAGGTTCGGATCGACCATCCCCGACCCGCCCACCTCGATCCAGCCGGAGTGACGGCAGACCGGGCAGCCGGAGCCGTCGCACATGTGACACGAGACGAGAGCCTCGACCGACGGCTCGGTGAACGGGAAGTGATTCGTGACGAACCGGCTCCGCCGCGTCTCGCCGAAGAGCGCCTTGATGAGGTAGTCGAGGGTGCCGAGGAGGTCGCCGAGTGTGATCCCCTCGTCGACCGCAAGTCCTTCGACTTGATGGAACGTCGGCGTGTGCGTGGCGTCCGGCGTGTCGCGCCGATACACGCGGCCTGGGCAGACGACGTAGATGGGCGGCTGCTGCCGCTCCATCGTGCGGATCTGCGCCGGCGACGTCTCAGTGCGGAGAACGGTGTCCTCGTCGAGAAAGAGCGTCTGCACCGGCGACCGAGTCGGATGTCCCGGCGGGAAGTTGAGCGCGTCGAAGTTGTAGCGCGTCGTCTCGACCTCTCGACCGTCGACGATCGAATAGCCGAGCCCGAGGAAGATGTCCTCGAACTCGCGCCGGATCTGCGTGATCAGATGAAGATGCCCTCGCCGGACGCGTAAGCCAGGCGTGGTGACGTCGATGCGCTCCCCGGTGAGACGCCGGTCGAGCTCGGCCCGCGCGAGCTCCGCCTCGCGCGCGTCGATCGCCGCTTCGAGCCGTTCTCGCAGTGCGTTCAGCGCCATGCCGGTCTCGCGGTCGCGCACCTCGCGGAGCGCGAGTTTGAGCTCGCTCTTTCGCCCGAGGTACTCGATGCGCACGCTCTCGATCTCGTCGACCGACGAGGCCGCGGCAACCGCCGCGACCGCTGCGTTCTCGAGAGTCTGGGCGTCCACGGGAGCGCCGAGGTTACCAACGTGCGAGGTCAGGCCTTGCGCGCGAAACCGGGCGTAGTTGCACACAAGAGTTGACCCCGCTTGAATCGCTGCGATGGCGCTCTACGACAAGATCGCGTCCTTCTACGACCCCTGGAGCCGCTCGGTCACGGAGGACGTCGGCTTCTACATCGACCATGCGCTCGCGTCGGGCGGCCCGGTCGTCGAGCTGGCGGTCGGAACCGGGCGGATCGCCGTGCCCATCGCGGAGGCCGGCATCCCGGTCATCGGAGTCGACTCGTCACCGGCCATGCTCGAGGTCGCTCGCACTGCTGCCGAAGCCGCGGGTGTGTCGCACCTCCTCGACCTGCGCGTCGGAGACCTCCGCGAGCCGCCCGTCGCAGAGCGTGTCCCTCTCGTCATCTGCCCGTTCCGCTCGCTGCTCCACATGGAGACCGAGGACGAGAAACTGGTCGCGCTCGACGCAGCCCACGCGCTGCTCGAGCCGAACGGGCGGTTCGTCTTCGACGTCTTCTCTCCCAGCCCGGAAGACATCGAGGAAACCGACGGCCGCTGGCTCGAGCGTGAGCCGGGAATCTTCGAACGCGCCGATTGGGACGAGGGGACGCGCACGCTCTCCCTCTCGGTGCGCTCCGGCGACACCGCCACGAGCTTCGGTTTGCACTGGCTCTCGGCGCCCGAGTGGTTACGCATTCTCGACAAGGCGGATTTCGAAGTCGAGGCCGTTCACGGCTGGTTCGACCTCAGGCCATACGGCGGCGACGAGGACATGATCTTCGTCTGCCGCGCTCGTGAGAGCACGACGTGGTTGCCAACGGCGTGACGTATCCATAGAGTCGTACAGCCGTGATCTGGGTTCTCATCGCGATCATCGTCCTGATCCTCCTCGTCGGGGTCTTCCTGGTCGCCCTGTACAACCGGCTTGTCCAGGGGCGCAACCGCGTCGACAACGCCTGGGCCCAGATCGAGGTCCAGCTCAAGCGGCGCTGGGATCTGATCCCCAATCTCGTCGAGTCCGTGAAGGGTTACGCCGCACACGAACGCGGCACCTTCGAGGCCGTCACCGAGGCGCGCACGAGAGCGCAGAGCGCGAAGACGCCGGCTGAGACCGCCGCCGCGGAGGGAATCCTGGGCGCGGCGCTCGGGCGACTCTTTGCCGTAGCCGAGGCGTACCCCGAGCTCCAGGCCGACGAGAACTTCCGGCAACTCCAGACGGAGCTCGCAGAGACGGAGAACCGGGTCGCCGTCAGCCGTCAGGTCTACAACGACTCCGTTCTGACCTACAACAACACGGTGCAGACGTTCCCGGGGCTCCTGGTCGCAGGGCCGTTCGGTTTCTCCATTCGGGAGTTCTTCGAGGTCGAGGAGGAGGCGCAACGCGAACCCCCGGCCGTCGACTTCTGATCCGCTGAGTCCGAATCCGCGAATGCAGGCACCGGCTTCGCGGTGGCTGTCGCTCCGTTTCTTCGTTTGTTGCCTAGCGGCTGCCGCGTTCGCCTCCCTTGCGCTGCCGGGCGCGGCGTACGCCGACAGCTTCTCCTTGATCTCGGCAGACGTCGCCGTCGACGTCCAGCCCGACGGCTCGCTCGGAGTGAGCGAGCGACTCGAGGTCGCGTTCTCAGGCGACTTCCACTTCGGTTACCGAGACATCCCTCTGCGCGACGGCGAGACGCTTCTCCTCCCCTCTGTCGCCGAGCGGGGAGTCGCCTACGCGCAGGGAACCAACACCGAGCTCGCGCCGGGAGCGCCTCGAACCTTTGGAGTCGTCAGGCGCGGTGACGGCATACGGATCGTCTGGTACT
This sequence comes from Gaiellaceae bacterium, assembly GCA_035709545.1. GTDB lineage: Bacteria > Actinomycetota > Thermoleophilia > Gaiellales > Gaiellaceae > GMQP-bins7. The sequence goes on from DASTEM010000099.1 coordinate 6,720, forward strand.
TCCAGGCTCGGGATCAGACCCGCGCGTTCACGATCTCGTACACCCTCCAGGGCGTCGCGGTCGCGTACGACGACGTCGTCGACGTCAACCTGCAGGTCTGGGGCGATCAGTGGGCCGAGCCGCTTGGCCGCCTCGTAGGGATCGAGACCGCGCCGGGGAGCGTCCTCAAAGCGTGGGGCAAGCCCGTCTGGGTACGTGGAGACGTCGAGCTCACCGGCCGCCGGGCGACGCTGCGAGCTGTCGGCGTCCCCGCGCATCAGTTCGTCGAGCTGCGGACGCTGATTCCCCGCGCTGCTTTCACGTCCACGTTCGGCATGAAGGTGGTCAGGGGAAACGCGCTCGATCGGATCGTCGAGGAGGAACGCGCCGACGCCGAGGCCTACGGCCAGGATCGCGAGAAGATCGACCGGCTCAAGGCTCAACCACTCCTGATCGCGGTCGGCGGACTAGCGCTCGCGACGATTCCGGCGCTCCTCGTCATCGCGACTGTGTACGTGCTCTTCGGCCGGGAGCGCAGAACGTCCTACGACCGCGAGTACGAGCAGGAGCCCCCTGCTGACACGGAGCCGGCCCTCGTCCCCACGCTTCTCCGCCAGGGTGGCGAAGCAGGCTCATACGAGTTCACGGCGACATTGTTCGACCTCATCCGGCGCGGCGTCTACAAGACCGAGCAGACGACGACCGAGCGATCGATCTGGGGCGGTCTTCGGTCCGAGACCGTGTCCGACCTCGATCTCTCGGCCGGAACGACCCAGGATCTGAGGCCATGGGAGCGGGACGTCGCTGATGTCGTCGATCACGTCCTCGACGGCTCGACCGAAAGGCTCTCGCGCTTTCGCGACCGCATCGAGGACGAGCGCGAGTCCATGCACCCGCGCTTCACGTCGTTCAAGGAGGCCGTCGGAAAAGAGGTTGGCCGGCGTCGCTGGTTCTGGTCGATAGGCGCGGTACCGCTCATCGTCGCCGCCGTCTTGTTCGGACTCGCCGGCGGCGTGCTCGTCTTTCTCGCTCAGGACGGCTGGCGGTCCGTCTACCCGCGCTACTCGGACGTCCTTCTCGTCGGCGCGGCCATCTGTCTGCTGGGGAACGCCGCACTCGCCGTCGCGGCGACGATCTTCGGACGCCGCATTTGGCGCCGCCGCGCCCCGATGGCTCAGCTCGAGGCCGAGCGCTGGGAGGCGTTTCGCCGCTACCTCTCGGACTTCCCACGTCTGCAGGAGGCGCCGCCCGCGACGCTCGCGCTGTGGGAGCGATACCTCGTGTACGGGATCGCGTTCGGGATCGCCGAGCGCGTCCTGCAAGGCGCGCAGCTCCACATGCCCGAAGCGATCCACGACGCGAGCTCGATCTACTGGATCACCCCGGGCTCCGACCTCGGCTCGGGTCCGTCCAGTCTCTCGATCGGCGACCTCGCGTCCGGCTTCGGCTCCGCACTCGCGCCCCCGAATTCGGGAGCCGGAGGCGGCGGAGGCGGCTTTTCGGGCGGTGGCGGAGGCGGCGGCGGGTTCGGCTGATCGGGCCACGTCCAGAAGAGCCATCTGGTGCTGCGGGCGTGCTCGTGGCACCCTGAAGCGCATGAGCTCGGTCGACGCGGTCAAGGCGAAGCGCTGCGTTCTCGACCTGCGTACCGAGATCCGATAGGCACGTCGATCCGCTGAAGTAGGCGACGCTGCCGCCACCACGCCGGGCGGATCCCCCGTAGGGGGGTGTCCAAACCGCACCCCGCGACGACAACTAGTCAAGTCCAGGCAAGTCAGACGAAAGGACATGCGGCCTTATGTTCACCAAAGGCAATACCCGCTACATCGTCTGCGCACTGACAGCGCTTGCCGGCCTCCTCGCCAGCATCGGCGGGGGCTGGTTCGACGGCCCGTAGTCGCAGACGATCGATCAAGCAGTCTCAGAGCGGTCTCTCGCCACCAGCAGTGGCGGGAGACCGTCGTCCTGCTGCCAGGCGTCGGCTTCATGAAGTGCCAGCACAGCTCGCCTGTACAGACTGGCAGCAACACCGTCGTGGTGTCGTTTGCTCTCGACGTCGCCCTGCGCGATCCAGGCGTAGCTCTGATGACTTATTGAGCTCGCCCGCTGAAACGTCTCACCTGCAGCGGCTATCCACGTCTCGGCATCATCGAGCCTGGCCTGCGCGGAGAGCGCCTTGCCCAGAGTGAGCTGCGCCGTTCCGACCTCCTGCAGGTGATCGACGCGTCCGCCGAGGAGGCCGAGCGCCTTCTGAGCCTGCACTTCGGCTACGTCGAACTCCCCGCACTCGAGTCGAATCTCCGCGAGCGACGAGCAGACGTAGCCCGCGTCGATCGCAAGGTCTAGCTCGACAAAGACCTCGAACGCCTCCTCCAGCATGACGATCGCCCGTCCGACGTTGCCGAGAAGATGGTTGAGCCCTGCCAGGTTGTTCGTCAGCCGGCCGACGGTCGCCCTGTCCCCCAGCTCCCGGAACAGGGCTAGCGATCGCTCGGCGTAGGCGCGCGCGAGCGCCCAGCGCCCCTGCCGCTGAGCGACTAGCGATGCCTGAAAGAGCGCGTTTGCGACGCGGCGCGAGTCGGAGCAGGCTTCGGCGAGCTCGATAGCACGCTCGATGTCTTCGTGGGCGGCGACCCAATCGCGAGTACGTCGATGGCAACGCGAGCGCCAGTCGAAGATGTCCGAGCGGAGTCGATCCGCAGGACCTTCCGCGCTCTCTGCCAGTAGCAATGCCTCATCGAGGAGGACGATCGCCTCGGAGATCTTCGATTCCGAATAGCGGACGACGCCGACCTGGAACACCACCTCTGCGCGATCGGCTTCGGTGAAACCCGCGGTCACCACCAGCGCCGCCGCTTCTTCGAGCAGTGACATCGCCGCGTCGAGCTCGCCCAGTCCAATCCGAGCCCACGCTTCCCCTCGCAGGAGCCTGAGAAGGGACTGCCCCCAGATCGCGCCCCCAAGCTCGCGCGCGCCTCGAAACTCTCGAACCGCGTCTTCGTAGCGGTGCTCCTCGACAAGCTGCTCCGCGCGGCCGAGGGCGGCATCGACCCGCTCCGCCTCGGCCTTGCTGACACCGTGCTCGAGAAACTCGCGATCCGTGTCGAGCCGGCTTGCCAGCCACTCGAGAGTCTCGGGCGTCGGCCGTGTCCTCCCGCGCTCGATCTGACTCACGTACTCCTTCGAGAAGCGCCCGGCGGCGAGGTCGGCCTGACTCAGGCCGGCCGACCGCCGCAGCAGGCGAACGCGCGCGCCCATCGCTCCCGCGCCGCGCTCCTCCGGTGGCACCCAGTCCTCCTCACTCGCCACATCCGAATGGTCGCACGCTCGCCTGTCATACGGAAGCGCGCCGCGAGAGCTCGTAGAGCGCGATCGCGCCCGCAGCGGCGACGTTCAACGACTCGGCCGCTCCTGACAACGCGATGGTGACCTTGTGGCTCTGAGCCACAAGGTCAGCGGGGAGACCTTCGCGCTCGGATCCGAGGAGGAAGGTCAGAGGCGGCTCGAGCGGCACCTCGGCGAGCGGCGCACCGCCGTGGGCGACGAGGGCGATCCGCCCTCCCGGCCAAGCGTCCCAGTCCACGAGCGGCACGCGGAAGATCCCACCGGCCGACGCGCGGAGCGCGCGCGGACCGACTGGGTCGGCGCAGCCCGGCGAGAGCGCGACCGCCGCGTCGAATGCGTCGGCGATTCGGACCACGGTGCCGACGTTCCCGGGGTCGGCGATCTGCCAGAGAGCGAGAACGACGTCGCGGGTGCCTCGTGGCAGCGCATCCCGGCGATAGACACCGATGACGCGCGGCGCGTGCCCGAGTGTCGAGACCTCGCCGAGGAGCTCCGGCAAGACGTTATCGCCGGCAACCAATAGCTCGACCGGCTCGATCCCGGCGTCAGCGGCGGCCTCGACGAGGTCCTCGCCCTCGGCCGCGAAAAGCCCCGTCTCGACCCGATGCTTGCGCGCAGAGAGAAGCTTCCGGACGAGCCGGAGCTTCTCGTTCTGGCGCGACTCGATCAGGCTGCCTGCG
>DASTEM010000100.1:0-10401 GCA_035709545.1 Gaiellaceae bacterium
TGAACCCGCCGTTCGCAGCGGCCACCGAGGCGCGGACGGCCGGCGATCTGTAGCGCAGCTTCGCGTCACCGCGCACAACAGGGAAGTACAAGGCGCCCTCTGCCTCGACGCGCGTTACCGCGAGCTGCTCCTTGGGGCCGACGACGACGGTGTTCGACGACGGCTCCGTCCGCACGACATAGAGCGGGCGCGCCGCTGCGACCCCTAGCCCGCGACGCTGGCCAGATGTGAATCGCCAGTAGCCGTCGTGCCGGCCGAGAGTCACCCCTTCCTGGTCGACGATGCGTCCGCTATCCGCGCTGAGGCCCTCGCGCTGGAGGAAGTCGCGATAGTCGCCTCCGCCGAGAAAACACGCCTCCTGGCTCTCGGAGCGCGCGGCCGACGAGAGGCCCGCGCGGGCAGCTTCCGTGCGCGTCTCTTCCTTCGTCTGCTCGCCGAGCGGGAAGCGAATACGCTCGAGTGCCTCCGGATTGAGCGTGGCGAGCATGTAGGACTGGTCCTTGCGCGCATCCGCTGCGCGCCCGACGAGGAGTTTCCCGTCGCGCTCGACGACACGGGCGTAGTGCCCCGTCCACAGGGTCTTTGCCCCCGCACGCGTCGCGAACGCGAGCAACTCGTCGAAGCGAAACGCGCCGTTGCAGCGGATGCAGGGATTTGGCGTCTCCCCCGCCTCGTAACCGCGCGCGAACGGCTGCACGACGACGCGGCGAAACTCCTCCCGCAAATCGAGCGTGACATGCGGAAGGCCGAGGGAGTGGCATGTGCTGCGCGCGGCGGCCACCGCGGCAGGCGAGCAGCACGCTCGCTCGGCGTCGGGTGCGGCGGGATCCTGCCAGAGCCGCAGCGTCACACCGATCGCATCGGGCGCTGCCCGGAGCAGGGTAACGGCGCTGTCGACGCCGCCGCTCATCGCGACGACCGCCCGCTCCGAGTCCGGTTCCGCCGCGAAGATCTGACCGAGCGCGGATGCGAGCGCCTCGACCGCGAGCGGCTCGCCGGTGACGGCAGCCGCCTCGAGCAGGGTGAGTCCCGCGAGCTCTCGTTCGAGGCCGTCCGCGTGAGCGTCGACGATGACGTTTCCGCGCACCCAAAGGCGAACGGAGGCCCACTCGTCTCCTCGCGTTGAGTCTCCGAAGACCTCGCTCGTCGTCATGGAGTCCAGGCTACCCCGTCCTGGGCGTGCTCCACCCTGCCGATGGGAACCCCGGCCGCCGAGAACCTGGCTCAGCCAGGTGGGTGCCGTGCGGAGCGTCGGTACCGCCTAGCTCCGACGCCGGCTCCCTTCACGTGTCTGTTGGTTCACGTTTGAGCCGAGGCCACGCACAGGGTCGAGCGGTGAGATCTTATCCACCGCCGCCCTCTGTTGCGAACCGCCACTCGAGCTCGACGGTGCCATCGACTTCGAGCATCGCCGCGAGCGCTTCGGTTACCTCGAGCTGCCGCCCTGGCTCGACAAGCGTGTTGTCGATGACGTCTGTGAGCACCTGCACGTCGCCGTAGCGGAGCACGACCTTGGCTCCGCAGGGAAGCACGGGATGGGTAGCGCCCAGCGACTCCGGGGTGAGCACCTGTCCGCAGGTTGTCCGCTGGGCATCACCGGTTGCGCCGCGCGATCCGGCAAATGCAGCATTCCAGCCCGCTGGGGCCGGGGCGCTCGTCAACGCCGCGGCGCTCGGGTTGGGTGCGCGCCGCTCGATGATCGCCATCGCCGCGACTGCGCAGATGAGCGCGAGGCCGGCGAGAAGGACGAGTCGCTGCTGGAGCGAGGTGGTCACGAGAGAAGTGTGGCGGACGAAGCGGCTACGGTGGTGCAGCGATCGAGAAGCGTACGATCGTCTCGAGACACCATTTCCGCGCACTCAGTCGCCAACCACCCCCAGGGGATCCCCGAGACCCCTGCGGTCAGGCTATCGAGGATCGCGCAACGAGTGGTTGACGACTTCGAACCAAATCAGCACCGAAACGCAAAGTCGCGTACCCGGCTACTCCGCCTCTTCCACGAGTGCGATGCCCAGCTCGTCGAGTTGCGCCCGCGTGACGCCAGACGGCGCGCCGCTCATCGGATCGAGACCCGCCTGGTTCTTCGGGAACGCAATGACGTCCCTCAGGTTCGGCTCGCCCGCGAGGACCATGACCGTGCGATCGATACCAAGCGCGATGCCACCGTGAGGCGGCGCGCCCATCGCCAGCGCGTCCAGCAGAAAGCCGAACTTCGAGCGCTGGTCCTCGACGCTCAGCGAGAGGGTGTCGAAGACGCGCGCCTGGAGGTCGGGCTCGTGGATTCGAAAAGATCCCCCGCCCAACTCGTTTCCGTTCACCACGAGGTCGTACGCGTACGCGAGCGCCGCTCCCGGCTCCGCATCGAAACGCTCGCGCCAGTCGTCGGTGGGGCGCGTGAAGGGATGGTGCTTGGCGTTCCAGCGCGCCCCCTCCTCGTCCCACTCGAACATCGGGAAGTCGTCGATCCAGGTGAAGGTGAACACCTCGTCGTCGATCAGATCCAGCTCGCGGCCCAGGTGCAGGCGAAGGCTTCCAAGCACCCGCGAGGTGATCTCCCACGCGTCCGCACAGAAGAGGAGCGACTGACCAGGCTCCACGCGAAGCGATTCCAACTCTGACTCGGAAAGGAACTTGACGATCGGCGAACGCATCTCGCCCGACTCCTCGTCGCGGACGAGGTACGCGAGCCCCTTCGCTCCCCACTCTTTCGCGATGTCCTCGAGCGCCGCGAGCTCGGCCCGCGAATACTGACGCGGCACGCGCAGGAAGCGGACAGCTTCGGCGCCGGAGAAGACACCGAACTCGGATCCGCGTGTCGTCTCGGTCGCATCTTCGATCTCGAGCGCGAAGCGTGTGTCTGGCTTGTCCGACCCGTACCGCCGGTCCGCCTCCTCGTATGTCATACGGGGAAACGGCGTCGCGATCTCGATGCCGAGGCATTCACGCCAAATCGCCGCGAACATGCGCTCGATGAGCGCGAAGAGCTCTTCGCGATCGGGAAACGACATCTCGACGTCGAGCTGCGTGATCTCCTGTACGCGATCCGCACGCAGATCCTCGTCCCTGAAGCAGATTGCGATCTGGTAGTAGCGGTCAAAGCCCGCGATCATCGTCAGCTGCTTGAGGATCTGTGGGCTCTGCGGCAGCGCGAAGAAGCGTCCCTTGTGAAGCCGGCTCGGAACGACGAAGTCCCGAGCGCCCTCCGGCGTGGGCTTGAACAGGATTGGAGTCTGGATGTCGAGGAATCCGGCAGCCTCCATCTCGCGGCGGATGATCCCGACCATCTGCGCCCGCAGCCGCAGGTTGCGCTGCAGCTTCTCCCGTCGCAGATCGAGCCACCGATACCGCAGGCGCAGCGTCTCGTCGACGCCTTCCTCGTCGAGCTGGAACGGGAGCGGCGTCGAGCGCGAGACGATCTCGAGCTCGTCAACCTGGAGCTCGACGTCACCGGTCGGCATCTTCGTGTTGATCGTCTCGGCCGAGCGCGCGACGACCTCTCCTCTCACCCGCAGGACGAACTCGTTCCGGATCTCCTTCGCCCGCTCCGCGGCCTCAGGCGCGCGCTCAGGGTTGACGACGAGCTGCATCAGTCCCGATCTGTCGCGAAGATCGACGAAGACGAGCCCGCCGTGATCGCGTCGGCGTGCCGCCCAGCCGGAGAGCGCTACCGTCCGCCCGGCGTGATCCGCACGCGGCTCGCCGCACATGAGATCGCGCCAGGTCATCGCGTCAGTCTTCCCAAGACGTCGTCATGGCGCACGCCGTCGTCGGCTGCGCCCGCACGCCGGATCGTCGCGCGCTCCGCTCCCACGACGACTGTCGTCACCGCACCGGCCCTGCCGGCTTGCGTGAGCTGTCCCTTCAGCGAGCGGCCTGCGTAGTCCGTGTCGCACGATATTCCGCGACGCCTGAGCTCCACGAGCCATCGGGTCACGAGCACTCGGGGCGCATCGGGCTCGAGCGCGAAGAAGACCTCGAGCGTCGGAGCGTCGGCAACGGCGACGCTCTCCTCCTCCATCGCGATCAACAGCCGCTCGATTCCCGCGCCGAAGCCGACGCCTGGCGTCGGCGGGCCCCCAATCTCCTCGACGAGATAGTCGTAGCGGCCGCCCCCCGAGAGCGTGGCGTTCTCGTTCTGGAGCGGTCCGACGAACTCCCAGGTCGTGCGCGAGTAGTAGTCGAGCCCGCGGACGAGCGTCGGCACGACCGCATAGCCGACGTCGACCGCGTCGAGGTCCGCACGGACCGCTGCGAACCGGCTGGCGCAGTCCTGACACAGCGACTCGCCGATCGTGGGCGCCTCCCCGAGTGCGACGCGCACTCCTTCGGGCTTCGCCTGAAGGTTGTCGAACACGCGCAGTGGGCTCGCCTCGGCCTTGCGTCGCGTGTCCGCATCGAGCCGGTCGCCGTTCGCGGAGAGCCACGCTCGCAGGAGCGCGAGATACGCCGGCCGACACTCGCGGCAGCCGATCGAGTTGAGCTCGAGGTGGTAACGGGTGATGCCGATTCGGCCCAGCAGCGTGTCGTACAGCTGGATCAGCTCGGCATCGATGGCCGGATCGTCGCTCCCAATTGCCTCGACCGACGCCTGCCAGTGCTCTCGATGGCGGCCTCGGCCGGGCGCGCCGTATCGGTACATGGAGGCGATCGTGAAGAGCTTCTGCGGCTGTGGCTCGCGGTGAAGACCGTGCTCCACGTACGCACGGCAGATCGGCGCCGTCCCCTCGGGCCGCAGCGTAAGGGAGCGCTCCGAGCGATCGGTGAACGTGTACATCTCCTTCTGCACGACGTCGGATCCCTCGCCCGAGGTGCGCTGGAAAAGCGCGGTGTCCTCGAACACAGGTGTCTGGATCGGGCGGTAGCCGTAGAGCAGGCAAAGCCGCTCGATCTCATTGGTCACGCGGCGCCAGCGCGGCTGCTCGACCGGGAGGATGTCGTGCGTGCCGCGCGGACGCTCGATCTTCGCCGACTCGCTCATCCTGCACGCTCGGCGCGCAACTCCGCGAGGAACGGGTTGCTCGCGAGCTCCTCGCCGAGCGTCGTCGCAGGACCGTGGCCCGGATACACGATCGTCTCGGGCCCGAACGCCTTGACGAGCGAGCGGATCGACGTGAGTAGCGTGTCCCAATCGGCGCCGGGAAGATCCGTTCGCCCGACCGAGCCCGCAAACAGCACATCTCCCGAGAAGACACAGCCGTCGGCCTTGTAGGCCAAGTGGGCAGGCGAATGACCGGGAACCGAGAGCACGTCGAACTCGATCCCCGCGACGTCGATCGACTCTCCTCCGGCCAGGAGCACATCCGGCGAATACGGTCGCAGCGAGATCGTCGGCGGGGTGAATCGTTCCGGGTTCTCGAGTAGCTCGCGTTCTCCCTCGGCCATGTACACAGGTGCATTGGCGCCCTCGGCGAGCTCTGCAACGCCGACGAGGTGATCCCAGTGTCCGTGCGTCACGAGGATGGCCGCACAGCGAGCCCCGAGCTTCGCCAGGTGCAGTCGCAGCTCGGGCACGTCCCCGCTCGGATCGACGACCACCGCTTCTGGCGCGTCCGAGCTCGCCCGGACGACGTAGCAGTTCGTCCCCATCGGCCCGAGCGAAAGCTGTTCGACGCGAAGCGCCGTCACAGGGTCCCCGTCAGCTCCCGCGCCGACCGCCCGCCTGCTCGCGCCGCGCCAGGCGTCGCTGGTGGTTCCGATAGAAGATGCTGTCGAGGAAGTAGCTGAACGGAACGAAGATCCCGGCGATGAGCACCGTCTGCGTGATCTTCGTCGTCGTCGAGAGGTTCGGGGAGAGGAGAAACACGACCGCGAACATGATCGGCGCGAAGACCAGTCCGCGCTTCAAGGTTCTGCGCCAGGAGGGAGGCTGCAGCGCTCTCCCGGCCCGAGCCGGCGCTGTGCGTTCACTCGTCGTGCCCTTCTTCGGCGCTATGTCCTGGGGATCCAGCTCGTTCCCCTCGGCGTCCTCCCAGACGTACTCGTGACGGTGCTCCTTCGCACGGCGGCGGCGCTGTTTTCGCGTCGACATGCGGCGATTATGCCCTGGCCGTCGACGCGATCCGGCCGCCTTGTATCACGGTGTGCACGACATCGCCCCCCAGGTGGTACGCGAGATGCCGCCAGTCGGGGTCAGCCACGAGCACGATGTCGGCGTCGAAGCCTGAAGCGAGGCGTCCCTTTCGGTCCGCGCGACCGAGGACGTGGGCCGCGTTCACCGTGCACGCGGCGAGGGCCTCCTCCGGAGCGAGTCGCAGCTGGGTCGCGGCGAGCGAGCAGACGAGCGGCAGGCTTTCGCAGAAGGCGCTCCCCGGGTTGAAGTCGGTGGCGAGCGCAATGGCCGCACCTGCATCCACGAGCTCGCGTGCCCGAGGCATGGGACGGCCTAGGAAGAGCGCGCTCGCTGGGAGCAGCACGCCGACGACGGCGCTTTTCGAGATTGCCTCGATGCCGCCGCGACCGGTGCTCTCGAGGTGGTCGACCGATCGCGCGCCGAGCTCTATCGCAAGCGGGATCGCACCGGCCTCCGTGAACTGATCGCCGTGAAGACGCAGCTCGAGACCAGCCTTGCGAGAGGCCGACAGGACGCGGCGGGCCTGGTCGACGTCGAAGGCGCCGCGCTCGACGAACACGTCTGCGGCCTCTGCGAGCAGAGCCGCACGTGGGAGGACGTCCTCGATGAGGAACTCGACGTACGAGTCGGCGCCTGTGTACTCCGGCGGGACCGCGTGGGCGCCGAGCCACGTGGGTACGCCTCCCGCGTTCCTGATCGCCCGCAGCTGGGCCAGCTCCGTCTCACGGTCGAGCCCGTAACCGGACTTGGCCTCGAATGTCGTCGTGCCGGCCCGGACCATCCAGCTCACGTGTAGGGAAAGGGCTGCAGCCAAGTTCTCCTCGCCGGCCTCGCGCGTCGCGCGAACCGTCGAGAGGATCCCGCCGCCCTGCGCATGCAGCTCCTCGTACGTCGCTCCGGCGGCACGCAGCGAGAACTCCTCGACGCGGTCGCCCGCAAAGCAGGCGTGCGTATGGCAGTCGACGAGCCCGGGGACTGCCGAGAGCCCATGGCCGTCGAGCTCGACGACATCGTCCGCCAGCGGCCCCAGCCGTGCCATCGGTCCGACGTCTGCAACGCGGCCGTCCTCGCAGAGGATGAACGCGTTTTCGACGAGATCGACCGACCGCAACGCCTTGCCCCGCAACGGGGCGGACCTGCCCGCGGGAGCCGCGACCTGCGAGAGATCGCGAATCAGCAGCCGGACGGGAGTCTCCCCGCCTTGGCTCACTGTTCGGCGTGCCGGATCGACGGCAGGTCGACGCCCAGCTCGCGGGCGGCGGTCAGCGCCTCGTCGTAGCCCGCGTCGGCGTGGCGCATGACGCCCGTCCCCGGATCGGTCGTGAGGACGCGCTCGAGCCGCTCCGCCGCCGCATCGGTGCCGTCCGCAACGACCACCATGCCGGCATGAATCGAATTACCGATCCCGACCCCGCCCCCGTGGTGGACGCTCACCCACGTCGCTCCCGCGGCGACGTTCAAGAGCGCATTCAGGATCGGCCAGTCTGCGATCGCGTCCGATCCGTCGCGCATCGCCTCGGTCTCGCGATACGGCGAGGCCACTGATCCCGCGTCGAGGTGGTCGCGTCCGATCACGACCGGAGCTGACACGGCGCCCGAGCGTACGAGGGCGTTGATCGCCAGCCCCGCGCGCGCACGATCACCGTAGCCCAACCAGCAGATCCGCGCCGGAAGGCCCTGGAACGCAACTCGGCCTGGAGCGAGCTCGAGCCAGCGCTGCAGGAGTCGATCGTCCGGAAAGAGCCCCCCGAGCTCGCGGTCGATCTCCTCGATGTCTGCCGGATCGCCAGAAAGGGCGGCCCAGCGGAACGGCCCGATACCTCGACAGAACAACGGCCGGATATACGCCGGGACGAAGCCCGGATATGAGAACGCATCCGCTACGCCTGCCTCATAGGCCTCCCCTCTGAGATTGTTGCCGTAATCGAAAACATAGCAACCCATCCGGACGAACTCGAGCATCGCACCGACGTGAGCGGCGATCGACTCGGATGCGAGGCGGAGATACCGCTCCGGTTCCCGATCGCGCAGAGCCGCGGCCTCCTCGAAGGGCACCTCAGCAGGGACGTAGCCGGTCAAAGGGTCGTGCGCTGCGGTCTGGTCCGTGACCAGATCGAACGTCTCGCCCCTGCCCGCGAGCTCGGGGAACACGTCGGCGGCGTTGCCGAGCAACCCCACCGAAAGCGGACGGCCCTCGCTGGCCGCGCGCCGTACACGCCCGACTGCGTCGTCCAGCGAGTCGGCCGCCTCGTCCAGATAACGCGTCTCGAGCCGTCGTTCGATTCGGCTCGGATCGACCTCCACGCACAAGATGGCCGCCCCGCACATCGTCGCGGCCAGCGGCTGAGCCCCGCCCATGCCGCCAAGGCCGGCCGTGAGGATCGTGCGACCTGTGAGATCGGGAGAACCGAAGTGCTTCTCCCCTGCGGCGGCAAACGTCTGGTACGTGCCCTGCAGGATTCCCTGGGTTCCGATGTAGATCCAGCTCCCGGCAGTCATCTGACCGAACATCGTCAGACCCTCTGCCTCGAGCCGCCGGAACTCGTCCCAGGTTGCCCAGCGTGGCACGAGCAGCGAGTTCGCGATGAGCACGCGGGGCGCCCACTCGCTCGTGCGGAAGACGCCGACCGGCTTCCCGCTCTGAACAAGGAGCGTCTCGTCCGCTTCGAGCCGCACGAGCGTCCTCACGATCTCCTTGAGGTCGGCATGGCTGCGGGCGGCGCGCCCGGACCCGCCGTACACGACGAGGCGCTCCGGGTGCTCCGCGACCTCGGGATCGAGGTTGTTCAAGAGCATCCGCAGCGGAGCCTCGGTCTGCCAGCTGCGAGCGTTGAGACTCGTGCCCCGAGGAGCTCGAATTGCGCTGAGATCCCCGCACAGGGCCTCGACCGCGGAGTCGGCGACGTGCACGCCTGTCATGCGAGCGCTCCGATCTCGTCCTCCGCGGCATCGAGAACCGCCCCGGAGCGAATCGCCGTCGCAACACGCTCGATGTCGGCGCTGAGCGAGCGGTCCTCGACAAGTCGCTCGGAAAGCGAGCGCACGACGTCGTGGACTGCACGCACGCCCTCGCCCGGCCGCAGCGGCGCGAGGAACTCGATTGCCTGGGCACCCGCGAGCAACTCGATGGCCAAAACCCGCTCGGCGTTGTCGAGCACGCGAAGCGCTTTCAGCCCGGCGGCGTTGCCCATCGACACGTGATCTTCCTGCCCCGCGCTCGTCGGTATCGAGTCGACGCTCGCCGGATGTGCGTAGACCTTGTTCTCGGAGACCAGCGCCGCTGCGACGTATTGCGGGATCATGAACCCGGAGTTCAGGCCACCCTCCTCGACGAGGAAGGGCGGCAATCCTTCGGAGAGGCTCGGATTCACGAGCCGCTCGGTGCGCCGCTCCGAGATGCTCGCGAGCTCGGCGACGCTGATCGCAAGCGTATCGAGCGCGAAGGCGAGCGGCTGGCCATGGAAGTTCCCTGCGGAGACGATCTCCCCCTCGTCCACCAGCACGAGTGGGTTGTCGGTCGCCGAGTTGAGCTCGACCTCCACCGTGGATTGGACGTAGTCGAGGAGATCGCGGCACGCCCCATGCACCTGTGCGGCACAGCGGAGCGCGTACGCATCCTGCACCTTGTCGCACCAGCGATGGGATTCGATGATCGCCGACCCCTCGAGCAGTCGCCAGACGTTAGCGGCGGCATCCCCTTGCCCCTTGAACGGCCGGGCTCGATGAACCGCCGGAATGAAGCTGGTTCGCGATCCCTGCAGCGCCTCGAGCGAGAGCGCGCACGCCAGATCGGCGGTCGCGGCGAGCCGGCGCGCCCGGACGATCCCGAGCGCGGCCATCGACGCCATGAACTGCGTCCCGTTGACGAGCGAGAGCCCTTCCTTGCTCGCCAGCCGAATCGGCTCGAGACCGACGCGGCGGAGCGCGTCGACACCGGGGAGCCGTTCGCCGCCGACGACCGCCTCGCCCTCGCCGACGAGCGGTAGCGCGAGGTGCGCGAGCGGCGCGAGATCGCCGCTCGCTCCCACCGATCCGCGCGCCGGCACGACGGGGACGACACCTCGGCTGAGACACTCGACGAGCAGCTCGACCGTCGCGACATGGGCACCAGAGAACCCCTTCGCGAGCGCGTTCGCGCGCAGGAGCATCGCCCCGCGAGTCACGTCGTCTGAGTACGGCTCTCCGACCCCGCAAGCGTGGCTGCGCAGGAGTCGCAGCTGAAGCTCTTCCGCCATCTCCTCGGGAACGTGGGTCGAGACGAAGCGACCGAATCCCGTGTTCACGCCGTACGTGTGCTCGCCCTGGATCGAGTCGACGAGCTCGCGCGCCGC
>DASTEM010000101.1:0-7559 GCA_035709545.1 Gaiellaceae bacterium
AGGATGAACCAGTAGGCGCGCACGATGTCCGACGCAGTGACGACGATCTTCGTAAGGAACGGGAGGTCGCCGCCGAGGTCGGAGAAGATGCCTTCGAAGACCGGGACGAGAAACAGGAGCATCCCGATCAGGACGAGGACGGCAAATGTGAGGACGACGAGCGGATAGACCATCGCGCCCTTCACCCTGCGCTTGATCTTCATCTCCTTCTCGATCTGGACGGCGACGCGGTCGAGGACCGAGTCGAGGATTCCGGCCGCCTCTCCGGCCTCGACCATGGAGACAAACAGGCGATCGAAGACCTTCGGGTGCCGCGCCATCGCTTGCGAGAGCAGCATCCCGCCCTCGACATCGGAGCGGACCTCGCGAATGATTTCGGCGAGAGCCCTGTCGTCGGACTGCTGCTCGAGGATGACGAGCGACTGTACGACCGAGAGACCCGCCTCGATCATCGTTGCAAACTGGCGCGAGAAGACCTGGAGCGAGCGGGGCTTTACCTTCTTGCGCTTCTTCTCGGTCGAGCCCGAGGCACCGATCTCGGAGAGCGACACGGGGCGCAGGCCCTTCTGGCGCAGCAGCTCGCGCGCAGCCCCGAGGTCAGGCGCGTTGATCTGGCCCGCAGACTCGGCCCCGAGCGCGTTGATAGCGCTGTACGCGAACGCCGCCATACTCTCGGGCTATCGGCAGCGCATGGGAGTAGCTTGAGAAGCGGCTTAGAACTCGGCGCCGGCTGTCGACACGACGCGCGCGAGCACTGCCGTCGTCCCCGATTTCCGCACCACAACGGTGACCTGCTTCACCGCGGCGCCCCCGACTGGCGTCGCCCAGACGATGTACGTGTCGACGCGGTAGGAGCGACCGTCGGGACCGGTAACCGTCTGCGACGGAGTGCAGGCGGCGGAAAGCGGAGTGCACGTCTGTGTCACCTGAGACGCGGAGTAGGCGGTGTCAGTCTGGTACGTCGAGTCCGTCGCGCCCACCAGCGTCGGGTCGAGATAGATCGCCGCGAATGCGAGCGCCCGATAGCGCTCGATTTGCCGATCCGCTACAGCAGACGCCGTCGAGCGTTCCGCGGACGTCCGGAGCGTGATCATGCCCGACTGGAGCGCGAGGAGGATCGCGAGCAGCCCGACGTTGATGACGACGATCGCGATGAGCATCTCGATCAGCGCGAAGCCCTCCTGGCCGCGAAGTCGCGAGATCACGGGGTCGGCTCCGATGTGGCCGTTGCGGTCTCACCGTTGCCGACGGCGATGAGAACAACGCGATAGCGAGCGCCGGTGGTCGTGTTCACCAGCGTGAGCTGCTTGCCGACCTTCAGCTTCGTCGCCTTGGCGCCGTTCGCATAGCTGCCGCCCGCGATTCCGATCAGAGCAGTCTTGATGCCCGGCTGCTCTGCGACCAGGACGAACACGGGATCGGACGCAGGGAACGCCGCGCCTGGCTCGAGCGCCTGGCGGACGCCGTTCACCGAAATGATCGTCACCGCAGCGCCGGAACCTCCGACGGTGAAGCCCTTCGGTGGCGTCTTCGTCGTGCCGCCCCCGGAGCCGGTGCCGCTGCCGCTGCCGCCTCCGGTTGACTGCGCGGCTGGCTCGTTCGACACCTGCTGAATGAACGGATCCTTCACCGAGAAGACGGAGAAGGACGAGAGCTTCCCAGGAGTCACCAGTCGCTTGTCGGTGTCGACGAGCGCGACTCGAACCGCGCGCGGCGTGGACGTCGCGGGTGTCGTCGCACCGCCCGGCAGCGTCGTCTCCTCGGCAGCGGCAACCGGGGGAGCCGAAGAGCCGCCGAGCAGCTTGGGGAGCTGGAATGCGAGCATGCCGAGCAGGAGGACTCCGCCGACGACGACGAAGATCTTCTGCTTGCGTTCGCGTGCTGCACGCTCCGCGGGGGTCACGGACTCGCTCCCTGGGCGGTGGCGCCTGTCGACCCGTCCGTCGGAGTGACGGGCGGCGGGGTCGGCGGCGCGATCGGCCCGTCGTAGACATAGGCGGCGAACGTGATCGTCCCGTCGAGCAGCGGGAAGCCGCCGCCCGAGTTGGACTCCGCGAGCTCGATGTTCTGCACCGTGAGCAGGCGCCCGATGGCACGCAGCTTCCCGCGCCGAACCGTCACAAGGTTCCGGGTGCTCGCGAGGAACTTGGTGATTTGCCGGTACGAGCCGCTCACGACGACCGCGACCTCGATCATGGTCGCGCCGCTGTCACCGACCTCGGGCTCCTTGGGCGTGATCGAGCCGAGCGTGACTCCGCTCGAGCGCGCGAGCCGATCGAGCTCGAGGACGAGCCCAGGCTGATCCGCACTCGCGGGCATCGCCTTGGCCAGACGAAAGACGTCCGCGACGGTGACTCCTCCGCGCTGCGGCCGATTCGCCGTGGCCTGCGCCTGCACGAGTCTGAGCTCGGCAGCCGCGATCTCGGCGCTCAGCTTCGCAGCGTCGCCGCGCTTGGGCGAGACGACGAGGAACCACACGACAAGTGTGTAGAGCAGCACCGCGCCCGCCATGAGCGCGACCTGGACGCGAGGCGAGAGCGCCTGCAGCTGGGCCTTCACGACTCGCTCCCGGTGCGAAGCGTCGCGGCGATCGAGAACGTGACGACCACCTTCTGCTTCTTCTTCTTCGACGTCGTCGTCGTACTGGCGGCGCTCCCGCTCGCAGTCTGCGGCTCGACGCGGGCGCTCGCTGTGAGCCGGACGTCCTCGAGCGAGGGGATCACCGAGAGGCGCGCAAGGACGCGAGCGACCGACTCGTGCGAATACGTCGCGCCCTGAATCGTTACGCCCTGCGCGGCACTCGTCGGCGCGGGTCGCGTCCCACCGGGCGGAATCGGCGTCGACTTGGTGCTGACGGGCACTGCGGCCACGATCCCGGTGAGCCAGGCGTCCTCGGGAAGGACGAACGCGAGCTCCACGAGGAGCCGGTCGAACGGAACGCGAGTGGTCAGCGCCGCAGCGAGAGCGGATACGCGATCTGTGCGCTCCTGGACGAGTCCGGCCTGCGACACGACTGGGTCGCCGCCGCCGGGCGACACAAGGGCGATCGCCTGCTCGAGTGCCGCGAGCTCCTCTTTGCGTTCGCTCGCCGTCCCGGATGCCGAGAACGAGAGCATCACAGCGACGACGGTCACGACCGCCAAGCCGCCGCCCGCAACGAACGCGGGGACGCGACCAGCGCCTGAGGAAGTGCGCTCGGCGTCGCGGGGAAGCAGGTTGACAGCACGCATGCCGGACCTCAGTCCTCGATTCCGAGGCCGATCGCGATAGCGACCGATCCAGGCTGGATGTCCTGCGCCACGTGCGGCCCGACCCTGAGGCGCCTGAGCGGGTCACCGAGCCGAACCGGAACGCCGACGAGCGCGCCGATCGCCTCGGGGAGCCCGTCCATGTGGGCAGTGCCGCCGGTCAGGACGACCTCGCCGATCCCGAGCGCGCCCGGCTGTGCCTGATAGAAGTGGAGAGAGGCGACGAGCTCGCGCGAGAACGCGTCGAGCGCGCGCTGAACGGCGCCGCGAACCTTCGCGACCTGCTCGTAGGTGAGCCCTTCGACGTCTGTGTCGTGGCCGAGCGACAGCTGGCGCTTGATGCCCTCGACCTCGCTCGGAGCCTTGTCGAGCTCGCGAGCGATCGCGATGTTCAGCGACCATCCACCCCAGTCGAGTACTCGCGTGAACTCGCAGAGCCGCCCGGTCGAGACGGCGATCGTCGTGCGATCGTGACCGATGGCCACTGCGACGAGCGCGCCTGAGCTCGGGTCGCGGTCGGCGGGAGCCTCGAGCGAGCGCAAGAGGGCAAACGCCTCGAGGTCGATGCCGACGACCTGGAGCCCGGCGCCGCGGCACGCCTGCAAGTAGCGGTCGACGACCTCGCGATACGCGACGACCAACAGGATTCGCTTGACGGGCGTCCCGTCCTCGCGCGCCTCGTCCTCGAGCACGACGTAGTCCAGCACGGCCTGATCGAGCGGAATCGGAAGCACTTCCTCGGCGCGGAACCGAATCGCGTTGTCGAGCTGCTGGGAATCGGAGACGCCTTCGATCTCGAAGACCCGCACGCCGATGCGGTTGTTTGCGAGCCCGAGCCGGATGCCGCGCTTCGGAAGCTTGTGGAGATCGAAGAATCGCTTGAGCGCCTCGCCGAGCGCATCCGGGTCGCGAATCTCGCCGGAGACCACGAGCCCGGGCTCGAGCGGCTCCCTGAACATCTCGACGAGCTCCGGGGCTCCGTTGTTGACGATCTGCGCTGCCGCGATCTGCGACGCGCCGATCTTCAGTCCGACGAGCTTCTTCGCGCGCTTGTCATTCGAGCTTGCCTTCTTGTCCTTCGAAACCTTGGCTTTGGGTTGCTTCGCAGGCGCGTCGCTTCGCTGTCGTAGAGCAAGCCTGCGGCGCCGCTCCGGCTCCGACGGACCTGACGCGAAGATCCCCGCGCTGGACTCGTTCGGCTCGGCGTTGGCCTCGAGCTTCTTCGACCGCCTGTCCCTCCAGCTCGCCTTCTTGTCTGTTGAAGGCTTGGTCTTGCGTCGCTCCGTAGGCGTCTCGCTTCGCTGGCGCAGGGCAAGTCTGCGGCGCCGCTCCGGCTCGGACGGGCCCGACGCGATGGTTCCCGGCGCGGGCTCGTCCGGCTCGGAGTGGACTTCGAGCGCTGCCTCGACGGCATGGTCTTCGACGGAATGGTCTTCGACGGAATGGTCTTCAACGGCGTGATCTTCGACGGCTTGATCTTCGACGGCGTGATCTTCTTCGACAAGTTCTGCTTCGACGACGGCCTCGTATTCGACCGCGTCGTCCTCGACGTGTGCCTCGTATTCGACGGCTTCCTCTACGGCAGCGTCGCTCTCGACGGCAGCGTCGCTCTCGACCGCAGCTTCATACTCGACGGGCTCGGATTCGTCCGCGGAGTCGTCCTCGTCGACCGTCTCCTCGTGCTCATCCTCGACCGGTTCGACCAGCGCCGCGAGTGTCTCTTCGAGATCGTCGTCCGGGTCCTCCTCCGGCACGAACCCGGTCTGGTGACCGTACGCCGAGAGCCGGTCAAGGACAGCCGCGTCGCCGTCCTCCTCGTGCTCAGGCTCGATCGTCTCGTCGCGCTCGTCGTCGCCAGTGCCGTGCCGCAGATCGTCCATCAGCCGCTCCCGCTCCCTGCGATCCGGAGCCCGGATGCGGGTGCGCTCGGTTCGAGCGCCGAGGGCGAGACCGAAACGCCGCTGCGCTCGAGCATGCCGAGAAGCTGGTCTTTCCGGCTCGAGACGGCGAGCGCCGCATCGACGGTCACGACCCGCTTGCGAATGAGCTCTGCGAGGCCGTACTCCATGGTCTGCATTCCCCGCTGGGTGCTCGTCTGCATGACCGAGTAGATCTGCTCCACCTTGCCCTGGCGCACGAGGTTCCGCACGGCGTCGTCCGGGAAGAGGATCTCGAGGCAGGCGACGCGGCCCATGCCGTCCGCCGTCGGCAGAAGCGTCTGAGTGACGATTCCCTGCAGCGTGTTCGCGAGCTGCATGCGCACCTGCTCCTGCTGAGCCGGCGGGAACACGTCGATGACGCGGTCGATCGTGCTCGGCGCGCTCTGCGTGTGCAACGTCGCGAGAACCAGGTGGCCTGTCTCGGCAGCGGTCAATGCCGTGGCGATCGTCTCCAGGTCGCGCATCTCGCCGAGGAGGATCACGTCCGGGTCCTGCCGCAATGCCGCCCGGAGACCCTCGCCGAACGACGATGCGTCGGTGCCGATCTCACGCTGGGTGACGACGCAGCGCTTGTGCCGGTGGATGAACTCGATGGGATCCTCGATCGTGAGAATGTGGTGTGGCTTGGCCCGATTGACCTCGTCGATCATCGACGCGAGCGTGGTCGATTTACCGGAGCCAGTCGGCCCCGTGACGAGGACGAGGCCGCGAGGCTTCATCGCGAGCTCGCGCAACGAAGGTGGCAGGCCCAGCTCCTCGAGCGTGCGCAGCTCCTCGGGAATGTGCCGGAACGCCGCCGCGATCGAGCCGCGTTGGAAGTGGACGTTCACGCGGAAGCGTGCGAGGCCGGGGACGCCGTGCGAGAAGTCGAGCTGGCGATTGACCTCGAGCTGCTTCTGCTGCTCTGTCGAAAGGATGCGGTAGAGCAGCTCGCGAGTGCCGTCAGGCTTGAGCTTCCCGACGTCGGCGAGCGGGGTCAGGTCTCCATGCACGCGCATCGTGGGAGGCGCCCCGGGAACGAGGTGAAGATCCGAGGCGCCCGCCTCCGCTGAGCGTGCGAGGAGATCGTCGATCGAGGTCGGCGCAGCGTCCATTGCCATTTGGCCTATCGGCAGTGGTTGGCGCCGCCTTGAGCGGAGAGAAGCACGCTCCGAAGCGTCACCGCCAGTCCCCCGGGCCATCCCCTCCCGAATCACCCAAATTGGGGTAGGGCGCCTGTACCGCCTCGCCGATCTTCCCTCTGCATCCGCCCACCCCCTACAACTGCGGACTGCGGAAGGAGTAGCCTCAAATGTTCAAGCGGATTCGTTCCCGCCTCGACGGAAACAGCGAGCAGGGCTTCACCCTGATCGAGCTTCTCGTCGTGATCATCATCATCGGCATCCTGCTCGCGATCGCCGTCCCGTCGTATCTCGGGTTCCGCGATCGTGCAGCGAACAACGCCATGAAGTCGAACCTGCGGGCGGCGCTGCCGTCGGCAGAGGCGTACTACGCGGACAACGGCACGTACGTCGGCATGACGCCGGCAGCCCTCGCCCTGATCGACTCGGGTGTCTCTCCGACGCTGACTGTCCCGTCGGCGCTTGCAGCGAGCTACTGCCTCGCGGATACCGACGGCTCCCATCCGTGGAGCGTCGCGGGCCCCGGCGCTTCGAGCGCGGACTACAAGAACAACCTGACCTGCGCGTAATACAGCGTCGAGTCTGACTGGTGAGGAGGCGCGGGAGACCGCGCCTCCTCTCTTTCCAGGCCCAACTCCTGTTCCCGACCCACACGACCGAAACTCTTCAAGGCAGGGCAGCCGATGCCGATATGGAAAGCGTGACTATGACTCTGACGCCGCCCATCCGAGTCCTGGCCCTCGTCGGGGCGCTCGCGGCGACGGGCCTCGCTGCGTTCGTGTTCGTTCTCGGGCGCGGGGCCTCCGAACCCGATCTGTCCGCACCGGTGAAGCCTGCGCGCCCTGCGAAGCCCTTGGCGAAGCCAACGTCGACGCCAAAGCCCACCAAGGCGACTCCCCCTCGTAACGCGACGCCACGGGTGGTCGTGACGAAGAGCGGCTTCCCGGTTCCGATCGATCGCGCGCTCCGGCGCCGCGGTGTGGTGGTCGTTGCCGTGTTCGTGCCGCACGCCGCCGTCGACGCCGTTGTGCGTAAGGAAGCCAAAGCTGCGGCCACACGGGCACGCGTGGGATACGTCGCGATCAGCGCGCTCAACGAGCGCCTCGTGCAGGCGCTCGTGGCAAAGACCGGAGTCCTCCCCGCTCCCGCGATCCTCGTCATCAAACGCCCCGGAGTCGTCACCGCGACGCTGAGCGTCGCCGACCGGCAGACGATCGTTCAGGCGGTCGTGCAGGCACGACGATGAGCAA
>DASTEM010000102.1:0-2335 GCA_035709545.1 Gaiellaceae bacterium
AGGGGCGTAGCTCAGTTGGTAGAGCGGCGGTCTCCAAAACCGTAGGTCGCAGGTTCGAGTCCTGTCGCCCCTGCTTTCCCGCGCCTCAGGCAGGCAAGTACGTGAGATCCGCCGTAGCCGCTCCCACGAGCTGGTCGTAGACGAGGAGCTGGAAGTGCTGCAGCAGGCGCTCGCTGTCGAGCAGGAGCCGCCCGTGTTCGAGCACGCCGGAGCGGAGGCCGCGATGGACGGACTCGACGAGTTCGACGTCCTCCTTGCCGACGACGGTGCCGAACTCCGTTATCTCGTCGACGACCTCGTCAGAGGTCCCCGGAGCCCAGAACCCGTCGACGTACGTCCGCGTGCGCTCGGGGCCGTCCGGCTCGAAGACGAGGACGCGGAGATTGGCCGGCCCGGGGAACGTGTTGAGCGTCCAGTTCGGCCAGATGTAGTGGAACTGGCTCGACCGGATGGGCCCGTTCGGCGCATACGGGAGGTTGCGCCCGTTTCCCGCCTCGACGCGGTCGAGGACGGGGCCGAACTGGCTCGACGTCCACGTGCTCGTCGTCAGCGCGTATGCGTCCGGATCGACGTCGATCAGGCGGCTGAAGCTCTTGTGCGCAACCGGGCAGTGATAGCACTCGAGGTAGTTCTCGACCACCAGCTTCCAGTTCGCCTCGACGAGGAGCTCGCGCGATCGCCCGCGGAACTCGAGCGTCGTCGGATCGAGCCCGCGCTCAGCGACGACCCGAGGGAGGTCGCCGAGCGTCGCTGCGAGTGGCTCGGCCTCGCAGTCCAGGTTGACGAACACGAGTGGCCCCCACGTGTCGACGCGAGCCGGAAGTAACGACCAGTCGGCACGATCGAAGCCGGGCTCGCGCTCCGACCGCGGTGCCGAGCGCAGCGACCCGTCGAGGTCGTACGTCCACGCGTGGTAGGGGCACTGCAGCGTCTCACGCCGGCCGCAGCCGGAGGCCACCTCATGACCACGATGCCGGCAGACGTTGACGAACGCGCGGAGCTCGCGCTCGCGGTCCCGAAGGACGACGACTGGAACGTCAGCGGCCCGAGATGCGAAGAACTGGCCCGGCTCGGCGACGTCGGCCACGATCCCGGCGTACTGCCATGTTCGCCGGAAGATCCGCTCTCGCTCGACCGCCAGGACCGCCGGATCCGAGTACCACGACGATGGGAGGGTGAACCCGTGCGCGAGCTGCGCGCGGAGGTCGGAGGAGGAGTCGCTGATCATGGTCGGGAGCGCGTGCGGGAGCCTTGCCCGCGTGCGCGACTGTAACCCGAGCGACTACGGGCCGATTCCGAGATCGTGCAGCGCACGCTCGGCCGCAACGACGAACGCATCGATCTCGGCGATCGTCATCGGCGTCGAAAGGCACCCCATGCCGCGAGGCGTGAACAGGATCCCGTGGCCGAGCATGGCGAGGTGGAGCTCGCGCACGAGCTGTCGGTCGGCGGCCTGAACATCCGCATGGCTGCGGATAGGCCCCTCCGCAAAGTGCACGTTGAAGAGGGATCCGATCTGCGTGACTCGTGCCGGAAGCCCAACACGGGCCAAAAGCTCCTCGAGCCTCTCCCTCAGCGCGACGGCCAGGGCCTCGAGGCGCTCGTAGACGTCGAGAGCCAGCAGGTCGAGCGTAGCGAGGCCCGCCGTCGTCGAGAGCGGGTTCCCGTTGAACGTGCCCCCGTGCGGCAGGCTGCGCGCCGATCGCGGGTCGAAGAGCTCCATGACCTCGGCCCGCCCGCCAAACGCACCGATCGGGAGCCCGCCTCCGATGATCTTTCCGAGGGCCGTGAGGTCGGGCGCGATCCCGTAGTACCCCTGGGCGCCGTGGTAGCCGATACGGAAGCAGATCACCTCGTCGAACACGAGGAGCGCTCCCGCGTCGTCGGTCAGCTTGCGAAGGAACGCGAGGAAGCCGGGCTCCGCGGGGATCACGCCGCCGGCTCCGAGCACCGGCTCGACGACGACGGCCGCGAGGTCGTCGAGGTGTGGCTCGAGAAGCGCCGCGGTCGCCTCCACATCGTTGAACGGGGCGACGACCACGGACTCGGCGACGGCAGCGGGAACACCGGACGCACCTGGACTGGCAGCGGCGTCGGCCGGAATGCTCACGGCCAGATCGTGGGTTCCGTGGTAGGCCCCGGCGAACGCGGCGATCGTCGTCCGGCCGGTGAAAGCGCGCGCCGCGCGCAGCGCGAGCATCGTCGCCTCGGTGCCGGAGTTCGCGAACCGGAGCAGCTCGATGCTGGGGAGACGCTCCTGGATCCGCTCGGCCAGCTCCACTTCGAGCTCGCTCGGCCCCGCCGCGCTCATCATCCGGCCGACCTGCGACCGCAG
>DASTEM010000103.1:0-2850 GCA_035709545.1 Gaiellaceae bacterium
GGCCGAGAAGAAGCCGAAGCTCAAGCCGGCGCCGAGGCCGATTCCGGGCGCGGCGATGCAGCCGCCGCCCGAAGGCGCAGCCGGCTAGCCGTCAGGCCGCCGCTCGTCGCCGGGGCGAGGACGCCCACGCGCAGCGAACGCGAAGAGAGCCGCTGCAGCAGCTGCGGTGCCAACGGTATCCAACGGCCAGACCTCAAATCGTGTCGAGCAGCGTTTGCCGAGGGGGCCGCACACCGTTGCCTCCCCTCGAGGTCGAGCCCGCGGCCGCGATTGCGACCACGGCGATGAGAGCCCGCACGACGAGGCCAGGAGAGCACACGCGCGGCTCTACCGCGCATGGGATCCGCGATCTACGCGACGCTTGGCTCGACTAGCGGCGCCGATGACGACGCCTTGCTCTCCCAGTACCGGTTGAGCGCGCCCTGGATCTTGATGAACCAGACGAACGCCCCGACGATCGGGAGCAGCAGCCAGAGGCCGGTCCAGCCGCTGAAGGGCGCCTCGCGGCCGTCCTGCTTGTACATCTTCCCGACCTCGGAGGGGACGAGGAACCAGGTGACGATTCCCACCACGATGTAGATGACGAGTCCGAGGACGCCGCCTACGCCCTGGTTGGAGTGGTTCTTGATCTCTTCCTGGGTCTTGAACACCCAGTAGATCGAGTAGATGCCGAGTGTGACGATTGCCAAGAGAATCGCGAAACCGATGCCGCGTTGCTGGCCCAGAGGGCCCGAATTCCCGGAAGGTGTGCTCATGAGGTGGGATTCTGCTCGCATCTCCGGACGGCGGTACGCTCCGCGCTGTGGCTGAGCGCGTGCCGTTCGAAGAACGCTGGCCCAGGCCTGCCGTGATGGGGGTGGTCAACGTGACCCCGGACAGTTTCTCCGACGGCGGGCAGTATCTGAACCCAACCGCGGCCATCGAGCACGGGCGGCGGCTCGCGGCGGAAGGTGCTGCGATCGTAGATGTCGGCGGAGAGTCGACCAGGCCCGGTGCTGCTCCGGTCTCTCTGTCGGACGAGCTCGCGCGTGTGGTGCCGGTGCTCGAAGGACTTGCGGGGATCCCACGGTCGATCGACACCTCGAAAGCGGCTGTCGCGCGTCGAGCGCTCGACCTCGGTGCCGAGCTCGTCAACGACGTGACAGCGCTTCGTGGCGACACCGAGATGGCCGCCGTCGTGGCAGAGGGCGACGCGTACGTTTGCCTCATGCACATGCAGGGTGAGCCGCGAACGATGCAGACGGCGCCTCACTACGACGACGTCGTGTCCGACGTGTTGGGGTTCCTCGAGGAGAGGATGGCTTTCGCCATTGAACGCGGGATTCGAGAGGAGCGGATCTGCGTGGATCCGGGCATCGGCTTCGGCAAGACTCCCGACCAGAACCTCGAGCTCATCCGGCGGCTCGGCGAGCTCACGGCGCTAGGGCGCCCCGTGCTCGTGGGCTTCTCGCGCAAGAGCACGCTCGGAAAGGTTCTCGGCGATCCGAGCGCAACCAGCGGCAGCGTTTCGGCGTCCGTTGCAGCGGCCGTTGCCGCATGCGAGCGAGGCGCGTCGATGGTGCGGGCTCACGACGTTCGCGAGACCGTCGAGGCGCTCGCCGTGGCCGCCGCGGTCGAGCGCGGAACCGTGTCGGTATGACGATCGAGCTCGCCGGCCTGGTCATGTTCGGTCGCCACGGGTACCTCGAGGAGGAGCGACGGCTTGGGCAGCGATTCCTGGTCGATCTCTGGGTTGACGTCCGCGGCGAGGCGACGTCGAGCGACCGAATCGAGGACACAGTCGACTACCGGCGGCTCGCCGCGCTCGTGCGGGAAGTCTTCGCGGGCCCCGAGCGAATGCTCCTCGAAGCTCTAGCGGGAACGATCGCCGACGGCATCCTCGAGCGATTTGCGTCTGTCGACCGCGCGCGCGTGCGGGTTCGCAAGCCGGACGTCGTGTTGGACCCGCCGGTCGATTTCGCGGCGGTCGTCGTCGAGCGAGAGAGACTGCGTCGGGGTCAGACGTAAGTCTGACTCCGACTTTGTTTCCAATGCCGCGCGCGTACGTCGGCCTCGGCGCGAATCTCGGAGATCGCGACGTGACTCTCGAGCAGGCGCTTGCGCTGCTCGAGGCCGTGCCAGGAGTCGAGGTGCGCGCCGTGTCGACGCTCCGCGAGACCGATCCCGTCGGCGTCGTCGATCAGCCTCGCTTCCTGAATGGCGCCGTCGCCGTCGACACGACGCTCTCCGCGCGTGAGCTCCTCGATCGTCTGCTCGCGATCGAGCGGACGCTCGGTCGCGAGCGCGGCGAGCGCTGGGGGCCGCGGATCGTCGACCTCGATCTCCTTCTGCACGGCAACGAGATCGTCGACGAGCCCGGTCTTCGCGTCCCTCATCCGCGCTTGCACGAGCGCCGTTTTGCGCTCGAGCCGCTCGCGGAGCTCGACCCTGGGCTCGAGATCCCTGGGCGCGGCCGAGTGTCAGAGGCGCTTGCAGCGCTAGACTGAGCGCCCATGTCCCACCTCGACGAGCTCGACGAGTTCGAGGCCGAGCTCGAGCTCTCGCTCAAGCGCGAGTACTCGGCCGTGTTCTCCCTCTTCCGCTACTGCGTGCTCACGCAGGATGCGACCTACCTCTGCAACAAGCTCGACCTCGAGGCACTTCCGCAGGCGAGCTACCCGTACTTCCACGTCCGCATGGAGGACGTGTGGGTCTGGGACAAGAACCGGCCGAGCAGGATCATTCCGCGCGCCGAGGTGTACACCTCGGGCGACGTGACCGTCGAGGAGCTGCGCGGAGAGGGCGAGGAGCCGCGGTTGACCGCCGAGGCGCTCGCCGAGAGGATCGGCCAGCCGCTCCCCGGCGACGACG
>DASTEM010000104.1:0-7009 GCA_035709545.1 Gaiellaceae bacterium
ATCAAGACGGACGATCTGACCCGAGTCCTGCACGAGCTCACGTCGCACGCCTTGGAGAGCGGGCGCGAGCTCCAGAACCTCGAGATCCGTCGACCGACGCTGGAGGACGTCTACCTCGAGCTCGTCGATGACGTCGACGAAGGCGACGGGGACGGAGATAAGCGATGAGGCTGCTCGCGCATCAGCTCGCCTACGAACAACGTGTCTTCTGGCGCAGTCGCGAGGCGGCGATCTTCATCTTCGTCTTCCCGCTGCTTCTGTATGCGCTTCTCGCCTCCGTGTACTCGGACGACATCGACGGAGTTCCCTCGGCGAATGTCCTGCTCGCAGGCCTGTTCGGATATGGCGCTGCCAACACCGCGTTCGCGGGGCTCGCGATCATCCTCGTCGGCCGTCGTGAGACTGGACTCCTGAAGCGGCTTCGCTCGACGCCGCTCCCGCCTACGACCTACCTCGCGGCGGTGTTGCTCTCGACACTCGTGACGTTCGCGCTCCAGGCAGCGGCCCTTCTTGCACTCGGAGCGCTCGCGTTCGGTGCCAGCTCACCGGCGAACTGGCTCGGCTTCTTGGGCTCGATCGTCCTTGGCGTCGCCTGCTTCGCGAGCATGGGCGTCGGAGCCGCCGCGCTGATCCGCTCGGCGGAGGGTGTCTCGGCAGTCGTCAACGTCGTTGTGCTGCCGATGGCGTTTCTCTCGGGCTCGTTCGGGCCGACGCGGAGCCTCCCCGCGTTTCTCGAGGTCGTGGCAGACGTTCTTCCGCTCACGTACTTCCTCGACATCGTGAACGGGGTCTACCTCGGCGGTGAGTCGCTCTTCGCGGATCCGAAGGCCCTTGGGGTAGTCGCCGCGTGGGGTACAGCCGGTCTCGCAGTTGCGCTTAAACGCTTCGGCTGGATGCCGCGCGAGCGCTGAGACGCGCCGAGGCCGAACCTTGCGGTCCGGCCTCGGGTCGAGCGAATGGCAGGAGTTATCTGTTGTTGAGCAGCGAAAGGTAGTACAGGAGCATCGCTACCGCTGCTAGCGCGCCTGCGACGTACGTCCACGCCGCAGCCTTGAGGACGCTCTTCACGCCTGCGCCTTCACTCGCAACGACGAGCCCGAGCTCGTTCAGCTGCTTCCTTGCCCGACTCGAAGCGTCGAACTCGACGGGAAGCGTCACGATCGTGAACAGCACGGCGACCGAGTAGAGCGCGACCGCGAGGACGATGAATCCCGCGATCTGGAAGAAGATGCCGCCGATCAGAAAGAGCATCCAGATGTTGGACGCGAACTGAACGGCCGGGGCCATCGCGCTGCGAAACCGGAAGAACGCGTAGGCCTGGGCGTGCTGAATCGCATGGCCCACCTCGTGTGCGGCGACGGAGGTCGAGGCGATCGACACCCCGTGGAACACTTCGGGGGAGAGGTGGACAGACTTGTTGCGCGGGTCGTAATGGTCGGAGAGGGACCCGGAAGTCTCCTCGATGGGGACTTCGGTGAGCCCGTTGGCGTCGAGAACGCGACGCGCAACCTGTGCGCCCGTCATGCCGTTCGCGACTGGCACCTCGAGATTGCGCGCAAATGTGCTCTTCACGCGGTGTTGCGCCCAGAAGCCGATGACCATCGGAACGATGAAGGCGATCAGAAATGTCATGCCAGGATGGTAACTGCCGACTGCGGCGTGCTTGCAAGAGCTGACGCGCGAATACGCGGGTTCTTAACCCGGTCCGGGGCTACCACTTCGAGCGACGGCCACGGCGACTTGTGTAAACGAGTCGCGGGCGAGCGGTTCGTAGGCCCGCCTCCTCGAACTGCTCGCGGTGTCCGAGGCGGTTCGCGACGCGACTCGTCTCCTCCTGCTGATCGGGGAGCACGAAGGTGATCGCGATGCCGCTGCGCCCCGCCCGACCCGTCCGGCCGGTGCGATGGACGTAGCCCTTGTCCTCGTCCGGCGGGTCGTAGTTGATCACGTGGGCGATGTCCTCGATGTCGAGCCCGCGTGCTGCGACGTCGGTGGCCACGAGAACCGGCACCTTGCCCGTCGAGAAGCGCTGCAGCGCGCGCTGGCGCACTGACTGCGAGAGGTCGCCGTGCATCGCGACGGCATCCACCTGGTGGAACGCGAGCTTGCGCACGAGCTTGTCGGCGCCACGCTTCGTGCGGACGAAGACGAGCGTCAGCCCTTCGCTGTCGCGGATGTGCTGCACGAGCGTCTCGAGCTTCGTGTCGGGTCGCACAGCGATGAAGCGGTGATCGATCTCGCCCGACTCGCGGTCGGCGGGCGGCTCAGCCTCGAAGCGGGACGGGCTGCTCGTGTACGAGCGGGCAAGCGCCCCGACCTCGCCGTCCAGCGTCGCCGAGAAGAACATCGTCTGGCGGTTCCGAGGCACGAGTCTGAGAATCTTGTCGACCTGCGGCTTGAAGCCCATGTCGAGCATGCGGTCGGCCTCGTCAAGCACGAGGATCTTGATAGCCGAGAGATCGAGTAGCCGCCGATCGGCGAGATCCTGGAGCCGACCGGGCGTCGCAACGACGATGTGCGCGCTACGGGCTCGATCCGCCTGGGAGCGAAGCGGCATTCCGCCGTAGACGGCGGCGACTCGGAGGCCTCGTGCCGGCGCGAGCGCTGCGAGCTCCTCCGTCACTTGGAGGGCGAGCTCGCGAGTCGGGACGAGGACGAGCGCGCTCGGGCGCTTGTCGCTGCCGGTCGTTCGCTCGACGATCGGGATCGCGAACGCGAGCGTCTTGCCGGAGCCGGTCTGCGACTGGGCGAGCACGTCGAGTCCTGCGATCGCGTCGGGGAGGACGAGGGATTGCACGGGGAAAGGCGTGTAAATGGAGTGAGCGGCGAGGGCATCGACAACGCGCGCAGACACGCCAAGCTCACGGAAAGACTGCTGGGACAAACTGTTCAACTCCTTTTCGAACGTCGAGATTCGCCTGCCTCGAACGTCCGACGGAGGAACGAGAAGCTCATCTCACGGGCCGACGGTATTGCCGACCGTGCGACCAGGGTAGCAGTAGGCGCCGGATATATCCGTCCCGCGGCCTAGTCGCTGCTCAGGATCGTCACTACTCGCAGCTCGAAGCAACCCAGATGTTGATGTCGCTCTCGGTCGCGTAGCGGTCGATCTCGGCGAGCTCGCCGGGCTCGAAGGCGAGGCGATCGAGAGCCGCGACGTTGTCCTCGAGCTGGGCGACGCTCGAGGCGCCGATCAGCGCGGAGGTCACGCGGGCATCGCGAAGGGCCCACGCGAGCGCCATCTGGGCGAGGGTTTGCCCACGCGAGGCGGCGATGTCGTTCAGGGCGCCGATCTTTGCGAGCGCCTCGTCGGTGATGAGATCTGGCGCGAGCGAGGACGGCCGGCTTGCGCGGGTGCCCTCGCCGATTCCGCCCAGATACTTGTCGGTCAGCATCCCCTGCGCGAGCGGCGAGAAGACGATGCAGCCGAGCCCGAGCTCCCCGACCGTATCGAGCAGGTCGGGCTCGATCCAGCGGTTCAGCATCGAGTACGAGGGCTGGTGGATGAGGAGTGGGGTGCCGAGCTCGCGGAGGATCGCCGCCGCCGCTCGCGTCTTCTGCGCCGAGTACGACGAGATGCCGACGTAGAGCGCCTTCCCCTGTCGTACCGACGCATCGAGCGCGCCCATTGTCTCCTCGAGCGGCGTCTCGGGATCGAAGCGGTGCGAGTAGAAGATGTCGACGTAGTCGAGCCCCATGCGTGTGAGGCTCTGATCGAGGCTTGCCAAGAGGTACTTCCGGGAGCCCCACTCTCCGTACGGGCCCGGCCACATGTCGTAGCCGGCCTTCGTCGAGATGACGAGCTCGTCGCGGTAGGCCCGGAGGTCGCTTTGGACGAGGCTTCCGAAATTCGCCTCAGCCGAGCCGTACGGCGGTCCGTAGTTGTTCGCCAGGTCGAAGTGCGTGATCCCGAGGTCGAACGCCCGTCGCACGATCGCGCGACTCGTCTCGAGCGGCCGATCGTGACCGAAGTTCCACCAGAGCCCGAGCGAGATCGCCGGAAGTTTCAGGCCGCTCCGCCCAGTTCGGCGATAGAGCATCCGGTCGTAACGGTCGTCGGCGGGCACGTAAGCCATCAGGGCGAGAATAGACCGTCGACGCCCGCTGCCTACCGCGCGACGAGCACGCTGCAGCGCGCGTGGTGGAGCACCCTGGAGCTGACCGAGCCGAGCAGCCAGCGCTCCACCGTGCTGAGCCCGCGCGTGCCGAGAACGATCAGCTCGGCCCCGGCGGTCTCGGCCTCGTCGAGGATCGCGGTCGCGGCGTCGCCGTGCTGCTCCACCACCGTCGCCTCGATGCCGTGCTCGGCGAGCGTGGCCCTCGCCTCCTCGACCTGGCGATGCCGCTCCGCCTCCTGCTCCGGCGTCGGCAACAACGTTCCTGCGTAGCCGACGAGGGGCAGGCCTTCCGCCGAGCTGACGACGGTGACGACGTCGCGCTCTTGGCTCAGCGCGATCACGACCTCGAGCGCTCGCTTTGCACCGTCGGATCCGTCGTATGCAAGCAACACCTTCATCGGGAAAACCTCTCCTTCTGAGCTTCCACGATGAGCCCGTTCCCCTGTGGGCGCATCCGTAGGAACACCGACGACGACAGGTTCGCAATGCGGGGATCCACTGACTCGGCTTGCGACGAATCGCCGACGTCACGGCGCCGCGGCGTTCCTACGCTCCAGAAAACGTCCATCCGGGAGGGCGCGTGCACGCGAATCTGTTGGGGTCCGAGAGTCAGGTCGTCGACGCCGAGGCTCGCGACCGTGCTGTCGGCCGGCTGCGGGACGCCGGGGTTGCGCTTCCGACGTTCAGCCAGCTCGCGAGTCCCGGCCTCACGTCGCCGAAAGTACGTGAGGCGCTCGCGGGGGTCGGAGCGGACGATCCCGATCCGCTGAACCTGTTCCGGGTGCATTGGTACAACGGCGCGAGCCGAGTCGAGGTCGGCGATGCACCCGAGTTCCTCGTACTCCCGCGCGAGCTCACCGGCGTCGAGGCCAGGATTGTGGTTGCGCTCGGCGATCGGTTCCCCCTGATTCGGGCCCACAAGGTCCTCGCTGCGTACGGATGCCTTGCTCCACGGCTCGTCAGCGGACAGTTCGACCCAACCTGCCAGCGCGCTGTCTGGCCGTCCACCGGCAACTACTGCCGCGGCGGCGTCGCGATCTCGAGGCTGATGGGGTGCCGCGGCGTCGCGGTGCTCCCCGAGGGCATGAGCCGGGAGCGCTTCGACTGGCTCGCGCAGTGGGTGGTCGATCCAGGCGACATCGTGCGAACTCCGGGCACCGAGAGCAACGTCAAGGAGATCTACGACAAGTGCAGGGAGCTGTCCGCCGACCCCGACAACGTGATCCTCAACCAGTTCTCCGAGTTCGGGAACTACCTCGTCCACTACTTCGCGACGGGAGCCGCGCTCGAGCGGATCTTCGAGTCGCTTCTTGAGCACGAGCCCGGGCTGGTCCTCCGCGCGTTCGTCGCCGCCACCGGTTCGGCCGGGACGATCGCCGCCGGCGACTATCTGAAGGAGCGGTTCGGCTCGCTCATCGTCGCATGTGAGGCGCTCGAGTGCCCGACGTTGCTCTACAACGGCTTTGGCTCGCACAACATCCAGGGGATCGGGGACAAGCACGTCCCGTTGATCCACAACGTGATGAACACAGACGTGGCGTTGGCCATCTCCGACCGGGCGACGGACCGCCTCGGCGTACTGTTTGGTACCGACGTCGGGCGTGCGTATCTCAGCAGGCGGGGTGTCGCCGACGACGTGATCGAGGGGCTGCCCTCGCTCGGGCTCTCGAGCATCTGCAACGTGCTCGGCGCCGTCAAGACGGCCAAGTACTACGGCCTCGGCCCCGACGACGTCGTCCTCACGGTGGCCACCGACGGGGCTTCGCTGTACGACAGCGAGCGCGAGATCGCGCTCGCCCGATACTTCGCCGACGGGTTCGACGAGCTGGCTGCAGCTGAGGTCTTCGGCGAGCACCTGCTCGGAACGACGACCGATCACTTCCTGGAGCTCGGGCGCATCGAACGCGAGCGGATCTTCAATCTCGGCTATTTCACGTGGGTCGAGCAGCAGGGTGTCCCGCTTGAGGAGTTCGAGGCGCGGCGGGATCCGGCCTTCTGGGTCCGCATCGGTGAGGTCGTCCCGGCCTGGGACGACCTGATCGACGACTTCAACGCACGAACGGGAGTCCTGGAGGCGCTGTGAGCCCACCCGCATCCCGACTCGTCTGCGCCGGCTGCGACGCGGTACCGGACTGGGCGGAGCCGTACCCGTTTCGGTGTCCCAATGCGGGCCGAGACGACGACGTCGACCATGTCCTTCGGCGCGAGCTCGACCTCTCGGCTGTTCGCTTCCCCGCGAGCGACGCTGAGCCGAATCCCTTCATCCGCTTCCGCACACTGCTGCACGCGTACCACGTCGCGATGGGCGGAGGGATGTCGGACGAAGCCTTCTGCGCGCTCGTGAGGGGGCTGGACGAGAAGGTCGCGGCGCTCGACGGTCACGGATTCTCTGAGACGCCCTTCGGTCGGAGCTCCGAGCTCAGCACAGCCCTGGCGTTCTCGGAGATCGGGGGCGTCTGGGTGAAGGACGAGACGGGAAACGTCTCGGGCTCACACAAGGCACGACATCTCTTCGGAGTCCTGATCCACCTCGAGGTCGCAGATCACCTCGGCCTTACGGAGCGCGGGCACCGTCCCGAGCTCGCGATCGCGAGCTGTGGCAATGCAGCTCTCGCGGCAGGCGTGATCGCGGCGGCCGGACGACGCGCGCTTCGCGTGTTCGTCCCGGCGCACGCCGATCAGATCGTCCTCCGCCGCCTCGAGCAGCTCGGGGCGCAGATCACCGTGTGCGACCGAGACGGGATCGCCGGAGATC
Organism: Gaiellaceae bacterium; assembly: GCA_035709545.1. Lineage (GTDB taxonomy): Bacteria > Actinomycetota > Thermoleophilia > Gaiellales > Gaiellaceae > GMQP-bins7. Next base: position 6,874 of record DASTEM010000104.1, read on the forward strand.
CGACGTACCGGAGGCTCCTGCATGCAATTGACGAGGGCGCGCTGCCTTTCACGTGTCAGGGCACGCTGAACGGGCTTGCGGTCGAGGGAGGCGAGACGTTGGGGTGGGAGATCGTCTCCTCCGGCGCGGCCCTCGA
>DASTEM010000105.1:0-5238 GCA_035709545.1 Gaiellaceae bacterium
GCCGGAGTAGCGAGGGGCCCGCCTCGGCGGGCTCTCGTTGTTCAGGCAGCGGTCTACGCCTGGGTGAGAACAACAACCGCGACGACCAGACGCTGTTCTGGACACGTCTGAGTCGGACGGTGCACGAATGGCTCCCAACACGCGGCGATGACGACTCACGTGCACGACGTCGCCTACGCAGCACATGTCATCTGCGCGAACGACGCCAATTCGAGCGGCTGCGAGAATCGCGCCATGCCTGGCCTCGTCGAATCGGCCTCCAATCACCTTCGCGTGGCGAAGCGCCTCGCGCCCCGACGCGGCGCGACACTCCGGGAAAGACTCGGACGTCTCGACGACCGGTTCGTGTTCGTCGTCGGCTCGCCTCGCTCGGGAACGACCTTTCTCGCCGCTGCGATTGGCTCTTTGCCCGGCTTCGTCGATCTCGGCGAGGTCGCGCCGTTGAAGGCGGCTGTCCCGCACCTGGCAGGCATGGAGCCACACAGCGCCGCGCGACGGATGGAGAAGATCTTGCGTGTCGCGCGCCGTGTCGGTTTGGTGGGCGCCGTTCGCCCCGTGGAGCAGACGCCGGAGCTCGCACACCTCGTCGGGGTCATACCGCTCGCGTATCCGAAGGCGCGGATCGTCCACATCGTGCGCGACGGTCGTGACGTCGCCTCCTCGTTGCTCGAGAAGCCGTGGCTTCGTCGCGATCAGGTCAAGTTGGATGACGCCGGTGTCGCGTACGGCTCGTACGCGCGGTTCTGGGTCGAGCCGGATCGGCGCCGGGAGTTCGAGACGTCTAGTGACGCGCGCCGCGCGGCCTGGGTCTGGCGGCGCTACGTGTCGGCTGCACGCGCTTCGCAAGTGCCGTTGCTGGAGATTCGCTACGAGCAGCTGGCGGCCGATCCCAGTGTCGTCGCCGAAGAGATCGGCCACTACCTCGAGGCACCCGGAGATGCGCTGGCAGCAGCATTGGGCCGCGTTCACAGCGCGTCCGTCGGCCGCTACCGAGCCGACCTCAGCGGGGAGCAGCTCTCGGACGTCATCGACGAAGCGGGAGATCTCCTCCGCGAGCTCGGCTACCTCGCGTAGAGGCGAGTTCCCTCGCCGCACGGCCGAGCGCCGTTACTCGGAGGGGGCGAGATATATCTCGCCCCGCAGCGATGGGTTCAGGTCAGCTCGGCGAGCGCTTGGCGCACTCGAGCGAGATGAGCCTGCAGCTCGGTAGTTCGCGCAAGGTCTGCGCCTGACAGGTCGCGCTTGAGCTTCCGCTCTCGCAGTCTGAGGAGCAGCTCTGATCCCGTCCGCTCGTCGATCGCCTCCTGCGCGGCGCGCGCATCCAGCTCGGCCCTGAGGGCGGTCAACTCGGGATCGTCCTTGCCGGAGACCAGCACGGCCCTGAAGCGGCGGTTCGTCTCCGAGTCGAAGTGCTCGGGCGTGAGCTCGGCGAGACCCCGCACGAGGGACGAATGCGCGACGCAGGCCGCCAGCACTTCCCGCTCGAGTCGGTCCCCCGCATCCAGCAGCCGCGGGCTCGTCGAAGCTTCTCGGGGCCTGACGCCCTTTGCCGGGAGCAGCCTCGCCAACGTCTCCTTGGGAAGGTCGAGCCGGTCGGCTGCAAGCCGGCGTGCGTCTTCGAACTCAGGTGAGTCCTCGGCTTTCGAGAGCACACCCAAGACCCGTACGAACGCGTCCTGCCTGTCTGCTGCGCGCTCGATCTCGAGCCGCACGCGGTAGACCAGGTAGCTCTCAGAACCCGCGAGCCGGTCTCCGAAGCCGGCCGGCGCGTCTGCCGGATCCTGCCCGCGCGGCAGCGTGACGACCTTGACCTCGAAACCCTGTCCGACAGCGAGCTCCATGCCCCGAAGCGTCGCCTCCTGGCCGGCAGCATCCGCGTCGAAGCAGAGGTAGACCTTCTTCGTCAGGCGCCCGAGCTCCCGGAGCTGGCGCTCGGTGAGAGCGGTGCCCATGGACGCGACCACAGGCTCGAACCCGGTCTGACGGAGAGCGATCACGTCCGTGTTCCCCTCGACGACGGCCGCGAAGTCCTGCTTCCCGATCGCCGCCTTCGCGAGATGAAGCCCGTACAGAATCGAGCCCTTGTGGAAGAGATCGCCCTCGGGCGAGTTCACGTACTTCCCGCGCAGCGGATCGTCCTCGTGGAGCTTGCGCGCCTGGAACCCGAGGACGCGACCGCGAGCGTCCGCGAGCGGGAACATGAGACGCTGCGGGAAGTAGTCCGTCCCGCGCGTCGTGACGAGGCCGGCCGATTTGAGCTCGTCGAGCGTGAACCCGCGCTCGCGCGCCTTGTCCGCGAGCCCTTTCCCTGGCGAGAGGCCGAGCCGGAACTCCTTCGCGATCTCCTCGCCGAGACCGCGCTCCTCGAGGTAGGCCCTGACCGATGCACCTGCGTCGCCCTCCCAGAGCAGTCGCTCGAAGTACGCCGCCGTCTGCTCGAGGACGGCGTAGAGCCGCTCGCGCCGGCGACGCTCGGCCTCGACTCGCGGCGATGCCTCCTCGACCTCGATCGGCACACGAAAGCGCTCGGCGAGCCACTCGATCGCCCCCACGAAGTCGAGGCTCTCCGTCTCGCGGACGAAGGAGATGACGTCCCCGCCCTTTCCGCAGCCGAAGCAGTAGTAGAGCTTGTCGACGGGGTTCACCGAGAAAGACGGGGTTCGCTCGTCGTGGAACGGACAACGGCCCGTGAAGCGCGTGCCCGACGCGCGTCGAAGCTGCGTCTTCCCGGACACGACCTCGACCATGTCTGCCGCCGCGACGACGTCGCGCACCGACGAGTCCTTTATCCGGGCCACAGATCGAGATTACTCGGTGCTCACGTCGTAACTCTCTGCTCGCCCTCCGCGTACGTCCAAGCGGGTGACGCGCTGCTCGCCGATCTCAGAAGTCTGCATAAGAAAGCGCGAAGCGATCCGTCATGCCCGCGATGTAATCGACGATCTCCTCGACGGCATCCCCGCGATCGACGAGGTGGTCAAAGATCCGGCGCACGACCTCGTGTGCGCGCGCGTGCTCGGGCTCGGCCTGCGGCCCGAGGTAGACATGCTCGAACATGAACGCGCGCAGCGAGAGCATCGCCTCCGCCACGTCGGGCGACTGTCGGATGTCGTCAACACCTCCCGACGACTCGACGATGTCGCGAACGAGCGTGTCGATGCGCTTCGAACCCGTGTCGCCGAGGGTCGCGATCTCCTCGCGCGGCAAGTCCTCCTCCGTAAGGAGTCCGTAGCGCACCGCGTCGTCGATGTCGTGGTTGATGTACGCGACACGGTCCACCAGCCGCACGATCTTCCCCTCGAGTGACTCCGGCTCGCGCTCGCCGGTGTGCGTGAGGATCCCGTCGCACACCTCGTGCGTGAGGTTGAGCGAGCGAGCGATCCGCAGCGACTGCTCGTTGTGTCGGAAGTGCCGCCCGAAGCGCTCGGACACCGCCGCATCCAGCGCGTCCTCCCCCGCGTGGCCGAACGGCGTGTGCCCCATGTCGTGCCCGAGCCCGATCGCTTCCGTGAGGTCCTCGTTCAGACGAAGCGCTCGAGCAACCACCCGTGAGATCGCGGTCGTCTCGAGCGTGTGGGTCATCCGCGTGCGGTAGTGATCGCCGTCGGGATCGATGAAGACCTGCGTCTTGCCCTTGAGCCGGCGAAACGGCTTCGAATGCACGATGCGGTCGCGGTCGCGCTGGAACGGCGTCCGCACGCTCGACTCCTCTTCCGGAAGCTCCCGTCCTCGCGTCTCGAGCGAGCGCACGGCAAACGGCGAGAGCGACGCCTCGAGCTCCCCGATTCGCTCCTCGAACGCGCTCATCAGATGATGATCGGGACGGTGCCGCCATCCGCGCTCCAGGCGGCCCCTGTCACGTACGAGGCCTGGTCGGAGCACAGGAACACGATCACGGCGGCGATCTCCTCCGGTCGAGCGAGGCGACCGAGCGGGCGCCCGGCTCCGACCTTCGCCAGCACCTCGTCTCGATCGCCCTGCTGGTCGGCGAGACCACCCTCCCCGAGCCAAGCGTCCGTTGCCGTCGGGCCGGGCGTGACCGCATTGCACCGGATGCCCTCGCCGCCGTACAAGTCGGCGACGAGCCGCGAGAGCGAGAGCACGGCCGCCTTCGTCACAGAGTAGTGCGGCATCCAGGTGGACGGGCGCTTTCCGGAAGTCGAGGAGACGTTCACGATCGCCCCGCCCCCGTCACGTAGGAGCGGCAGCGCGGAACGGATCGCCCGCACGTAGCTCATGACGTTCAGCTGCCAGTACGCGTCCCACTCGTCGTCGGAGACGTCCTCGAATCGCGCCTTGCGCGTGACGGCGACGTTGTTCACGAGAACGTCGAGCCCGCCGAGCTCTGACGCCGCCTCGGTGACCGCGCGCTCCGGCTCGCCGGCGCGCGAGAGATCGGCGACGACGTGCGCGGTCTCGCCAACTCCGGGTGCATCGCGCCGCCCGCAGGTCACGACAGCCGCGCCCTCCCCGATCAAGAGCCGCGTCACCTCGAGCCCGATCCCTCCGGTCGAGCCGGTAACGAGACATCGCTTGCCGTCGAGCCCGAGGTCCACGAGCGCACTAGGGTATCCCGCGTGCCGACGACGATCGTTCTGGTCCGGCACGGCGAGACCGACTGGAACCGCGACAGCCGCTTCCAAGGTCATGCGGACATCCCGCTGAACGAGGCCGGCCGTGGGCAGGCTCGCGAGCTCGCTGGGCTCCTCGCCGGCGAGCCAATCAACACCGTGTATACGAGCTCGCTGCGTCGCGCGAGCGAAACCGCCGACATCGTGGCCGAGGCGCTCGGCCTGCACGCACTCCCTCTCGACGCATTGCGCGAGATCGACGTCGGCACCTGGGAGGGCCTGACGATAGACGAGGTGAAGAGCCGCTTCCCCGAGCATGTGGACTGGCGCTCGGGCTGGGAGGAAGGTGAGAACTACGAGGACGTGAGCGCGCGAGTCATCCCGGCGCTCCTCGGGCTAGGCGTGCAACACCCCGACGAGCAGGTTCTCGGAGTGACCCATGCCGGCCCCATTCGCGCCGCCTTGGCCTTCGCTATGGGGCTCTCCGATGAAGAAGCGCGACCGCTCATCGGCCCGCTCGGCAACTGCTCGGTGTTCCGATTCGCGCTCAGGGGCGACATCCTCGAGCGAGTAGACTGACCGCTTCGTGGAGGACTACACGAACAAGTACAAGGGCGAGCAGGTCGAGGTCGCCCTCTTCGGCGGCGAGTACCAGGAAGGCACCCTG
>DASTEM010000106.1:0-4746 GCA_035709545.1 Gaiellaceae bacterium
GAACCTCCATCCGGTTCCCCCAGACCCCCTCCGGGAGTCCGCGTCGCGGACAAGCCGCTACGCGGCTCACTACTCCACCCGCTCGATGAAGACGTCGATCTCGCCGCCGCAGGGCAGGCCGACGCTCCACGCGAGGTCGTCATCGATCCCGTACGACACGAGCTTCGGCTCGCCGCTCGCGAAGACCTCCTGCGCGTTCTCGAAGACATCGCTCTCCACGCAGCCCCCCGAGACCGAGCCGCACATCTTCCCAGACTCGGAGATCGCAAGGCTTGCGCCGATCGGCCGCGGCGCCGAACGCCGGGTGGCGACAACGGTCGCCACGACGATCTTCTCGCCGCCCTTCCTCCACTGCTCGACCTCGGGCAGGATCTCCTTCATGCCGCGTGCCTCCTTTCGATGCCGGCGAGCACTGCTCCCAGCTCTTCGAGACTTCGGAGATTATGGCCCGGGAGGAAGCGGTCGACGAAGGGCAGTGCTGCGCGCATGCCTCCGGCGAGCGGCTGGTACTCGGGGTTGCCTTTGAGCGGGTTCACCCACACGACGGCGTAGGCGGCGCGTGCGAGCTTCGCCATCTCTCGACCGATCTGGCCGGGATCGTCCCGCTCCCAGCCGTCGGAGACGATCACGACCACGGCTCCGCGCGAGAGCGCCCTGCGCCCGTAGACGGCGTTGAACTCGGCGAGAGAGGCGCCGATCCGCGTGCCGCTTCCCCAATCGACGGCGATCTCGGTCGCCCGCGTGAGAGCTGCCTCTGGATCGCGCGTGGCGAGGTCGTGCGTCAGGCGCGTCAGCCGGGTGCCGAAGGCGAACGCCTCGACGCCGTGACCTGTCCCCACCATGGCATGGAGGTACAGGAGCAGCGCCCGAGCATAGGAGTCCATCGAGCCGGACACGTCACAGAGGACGACGAGCTTGCGGTACACCGTCTTTCGCGCCTTCCACGGCTGCTCGATCGGCTCGCCGCCGGTGCGGAGCGACTTGCGGCACAGGCGACGCAAGTCGAGCGTGTTTCCGCGCGCATCGGGTGACCGTCGACGCGACATGCGACGCGGTCGGGTGCGCGCGATCGCGTCCATAAGGCGGCGGACACGCTCGAACTCGTCGGGCGTCATCTCCGCGAAATCCTTCTCCCGCAGCAACTCGTGCGCCGAGGCGCCGCGCTCGAGCGGCTCGTCGGTCTCGGCCGCCTCCTCCTCGTCCGCTCGCTTCGACCCGAGCGCATCTCTCGCAACACGGTCTTCGACGAGCTGGCGACTCCGCCGCGCGACGAGCGGCGCAACAGGCCCCCGTAGAAACCAGGCGTCGAAGGCCCGATCGAAGAGCTCGAGCTCGTCGTGACGCGACACGAGTGTCTGCCGAAGCGTGAAGTAGACATCGTCTCGGCGGGTCAGATCGACGGCGTCAAGCCCGTGCATGGCATCGGCGACGCGCCCGGGTCCGACCTCGATCCCCACCTCGCGCAGCACACGGCCGAACGTGACGACGTGCCTGACGATCGCAGCTCCCGGCATGTAGGGGCGAGATATGTCTCGCCCCTACGTCCGTGTGGTGGCACGGGCCTCTTCGATGAGGCCGACGAGGGTTTCGTCGCGCACGGACTCGATGTCCTCGCGGTACTTGAGCACGGAGCCGAGCGTCTGCTCGACGACCTCGGCGTCGATCTCCTCCCGGCCCAGGGCAGCGAGCGCCTGCGCCCAGTCGATCGTCTCCGCAACCCCAGGGGGCTTCGCCAGATCGAGTCCGCGCAGCCCGCGGACGAACGCCGCAGCCTCCGCTGCGAGCCGCTCGGGGATCCCGGGCACACGTAGCCGCACGATCTCGACCTCGCGCTCGAGGGACGGATGCCCGATCCAGTGGAAGAGCGCCCGCCGCTTGAGAGCGTCGTGTAGCTCGCGCGTGCGATTCGAGGTAAGCACGACCGCCGGCTTGCGCCGCGAGCGAATCGTGCCGAGCTCGGGGATCGTGATCTGGAAGTCCGAGAGCACCTCCAGCAAGAACGCCTCGAACTCTTCGTCTGCGCGGTCGACCTCGTCGATGAGCAAGACGACCTGCTCGTCGGAGTCGATTGCCTCGAGAAGTGGCCGGCGAATGAGAAACTCAGGACCGAAGAGCTCCTCCTCCGAGACCGTTCCCTCCTGCGCGGCTCGGATGTGGAGGAGCTGGCGCGGGTAGTTCCACTCGTAGACCGCGTGCGAGACGTCGAGCCCCTCGTAGCACTGGAGCCGAATCAGGCGCGCTCCCAAACACGCGGCAAGCGCCTTGGCGGCCTCGGTCTTCCCCACTCCAGCTTCGCCCTCGAGCAGTACGGGCTTCTCGAGCGCGAGCGAGAGGAAGAGCGCGGTCGCAAGTCCGCGGTCGGGAAGGTAGTCGGCTCCTCGGAGCCCCGCCTCGAGCTCATCGATCGTGCGGAACGTCACCGCCGCAGCGTACTCGCTCATGTGTCGTCGACCTGGCTCGAGGACAGCGTCTGGACCGCTCTCGACGCGAGTTCAGGGCGCTGCGTATCGATGAGGCAATCGCGGATGCGGTCGAGGCTTGCGAGGCTGAGGCTCTAGGCTTGCGGTCGAGCGATGGGTAACGAACAGCGATACTCGGGCCGGGCTCGTCCCTAGGGCGGTGTATTAGGCCGTCATGCGCTACGTCAGATTCCGCGGGCCCAGCGGCATCGAGACCGGCAAGGTCGAGGGCGGACACGTGGTTACGAAGGGCAACGCGAGGATCGAAGTGCTCGATCCCGAGACGCTCACTCTCGCGGACCCACACGAGCTCCTCGCCCCGATCGCCGCACCCGAAGTGTGGTGTACCGACTTCACGTACGAGCGGTCCCGTGACGCGCGCGTCGAGGAGAGCGCCGCCAAGGACGTCTACACGCTCGTCTACGACGCGCAGCGACCGGAGTTATTCATGAAAGACGCCGCCGGGCGCCGTACGGTCGGACCTGCACAGCCGATCGGAATCCGCGACGACTCGAACTGGAACGTTCCAGAGCCCGAGATCGGGCTCGTGCTCGGTGAGAGCGGCCGAATTGCGGGCCTCACGATCGGCAACGACGTCTCGTCGCGCGACATCGAAGGGGCTAATCCGCTCTACCTTCCCCAGGCGAAGACCTACGCTGGGGCGTGCGCTCTCGGGCCGGCGATCTACGTGACCGAGAACCTGGACGCGACGCTCCGCATACGAATGCGGGTCACCGACGAGTTCGGGCAGATCGTCTTCGAGGACGAGACGTCCACCGCGACCATGCGACGCTCGTATGCAGAGCTCGTCGAGTGGCTGCTCCTCCACAACCCCGTGCCGCCGGGAAGCGTGCTGCTGACAGGCACCGGGATCGTGCCGCCGGACGGCTTCAGCCTCCGCGCAGGCCACTTCGTCGACATTTACGTGCCCGAGATCGGACGACTGATCAATCCGGTCGTCCGGGCTTCCGAGCTGATCCAGAAGAGCGCCTCATGACCGAGCCGCTCGCGGAAGCCGCTGCCCGAAACCACGTCGACGGCGAATCGCGCGAGAGCGCGAGCGGTGAGTCGTACGAGGCGTAGGCCGTGAGCTGCGAGAGCGTCCACACGGCAGGCAGGTACCTGGCTTAAGCCAGGCACTCCGACGGCCCATGACGAGCTCGAGCGAGCGGACGCTGGTCACAGGTGCCCTGGGCTGCCTCGGCGCGTGGACGATCAAAGCTCTCCTCGACCTGGGCGACGAGCCGGTCGGATATGACCTCGGCTCGGACGAGTCGCGCCTGCAGCTCGTGCTCACGGACGACGAGCGCAAGCGGGTCACTCTCATCGCGGGAGACGTCACGGACGGCGAGACGCTCGGACGTGCCCTGGACGAGCACGCAATCACGCGCGTCGTCCACCTCGCAGCGCTCCAGGTCCCCTTCTGCCGCGCCGATCCCGCTCTCGGCGCACGAGTGAACGTTCTCGGCACCGTTCTCCTCTTCGAGGCCGTGAGAGCGCGCCGCGACCGCATCCCCGGCCTTGCCTACGCGAGCTCGACGGCCGTCTACAACGCGAGCGATCCGTCGCCCGCCCCGGAGTCGGGCGGCTCGGCACCCTCCACGCTCTATGGCACGTACAAGCTGGCGAACGAGGGCACCGCCCGGGTGTTCTGGCAGGACGACCGCGTCGCGTCGATCGGGATCAGGCCTTATGTCGTGTACGGCGTCGGTCGAGATCAGGGTCTGACTTCGGGACCCTCCCTCGCGATGCAGGCGGCTGCGCGTGGAGAGGGCTTCGAGATCGGCTACGGCGGGACGGTGCAATACGACCTGGCGGCTGACGTCGGACGCGCGTTCGCGCTGGCCGCACGCGCAGCCTCGGAAGGGGCGCACGTCGCGAACTTCCCCGGCGAGGCCGCATCGATGGAGGAGGTCGTCGCGGCGATCGAAACCGCCGCTCCCGCGGTCGCAGGGCGCGTCACCTTCGCCGACGTGCGGCTTCCGTTCCCCGAAAGGCTCGAGTCCGGGCTCCTCGAGGGCCTCATCGGACCGGTGCCCCGCACGCCGCTCGCCGAAGGGGTGCGCCGCTCGATCGAGCATTTCCAGTCGGCGCTCTGAGTCAGGCCCAGGAACTCGTCGAACGACAGTACGCTCGGGCAAGCAGCCGCCGCGTCGCTCGGCCTCCGGCGGAGCTCACGTAACCCACGCCAGGAGTGGGATCTCCATCTCCTGAGGGCTGAGCCCGCCATGTTGGCCGTGGAGGTGCTGCACGAAGCGGTTGGGTTCGTGCCAGTAGACCGCCTCAC
>DASTEM010000107.1:0-8038 GCA_035709545.1 Gaiellaceae bacterium
GCAAGCGTGGCTGCGCAGGAGTCGCAGCTGAAGCTCTTCCGCCATCTCCTCGGGAACGTGGGTCGAGACGAAGCGACCGAATCCCGTGTTCACGCCGTACGTGTGCTCGCCCTGGATCGAGTCGACGAGCTCGCGCGCCGCCCGCATTCGATCTTTCGCGCTGTCTGCTATCTCGGCTCTGGCTCCGTCGACGGCGGCATCCCAGACGTCGGTGACCGTGAGATCTTCGCCGGTTAGGACGATCGTCCGCGTCACGGGTCGAGTCTAGTGGTCGCTCCTGAGAGACCACGAGACCCGAGCACGTTCTCGAGCACCCGCGATTCGTCGACACCCGGGAGCTCGACGCGTGCGTCGCGCGCCGCGCGTAGGACGCGTGCCGGGACGAGCCCGACGAGCTCACCTGACGCGACGGCGATCCCGCGGGGCGCCGCCTCGGCTCGCACGCGCTCGACGACCGTGTGAAGCGGGGCGCGCTCGATGTCCAGGACGTTCATGCTGACCTGAACGCGTCCGGAGCTCGGTAGGAACACGCCGATGGCCTGCACGCCTGGCATGCCACCGCCGGACTCACGCACGACCGAAGCGATCGCGCGTGCGACCTCCACGTCGCCGGTCTCGAGGACCAGGTTGTAGGCGATGAGCGGCTGCCGAGCACCTACGAGCACGGCCCCGGGGCCCGGATCGATGTGCCGCGGGCCTGCGTCCGGAACGAGCTCGCCGCTCTCCATACGCCGCACGAGCGTCTCGAGCCCGCCTGCCCGGAAGAACGCGGGCCTGCGGCCGCCGCCGATCTCGCCGTAGAGGAAGACCGGCAATCCGAGCTCAGAGCCGACGCGGCCGGCAACGGTACGAGCGGTCGCCTTGGCGACCTCCATGTCGTCATCCGGAAAGGGAACGATCGGGACGACGTCGACGGCGCCGACGCGTGGATGAACGCCCGTGTGCGACCGAAGGTCGATCCGATCAATGGCCACCGCGATGCCAGCGAGCAGCGAGTCCACAAGACGCTCCGGATCGCCGACGAGCGTGAACACGGAGCGGTGATGGTCGACATCCGAATGGACATCGAGCACGCGCGCGTTTGTGCCAAAGCCTCGCTCGATCGCGGCGAGTGACGCGCGATCGCGCCCTTCCGAGACGTTTGGCACGGCCTCGAGCACGATCCGTACCCTAGAAGGCCGTGCCCGAGGACGACCCCACACGCACGCGCCGAGCCGCACGGGACACGTTCGTCCGGCTTCTCGATTTTCTTCGCCCCTACCGAGCGTCGCTGGCCGTCTCGTCTGCGCTCGCGATCGCGTCGCAGGTCGCAGGCATCCTCGTCGTCGTACTCGTCGGAGTCGTCATCGACGAGCTCCGCGGACGCGCGGACCCGAGCGTGCTCAGACTCGAGATCGCGGCGATCGTCGGGCTCGGCCTCGTTCGCGGCGCGCTCATGTACGGACGACGGGTCATCTCGGGCCGACAGGCGCTCGCGGTCGAGTACGACATGCGCGACGAGCTCTACTCGCACTTCCTGGGGCTCTCGTTCGGGTTCTACGACCGCAGTCAGACGGGCCAGCTCATGTCGAGGGCGACGATCGATCTGCAGTCCGTCCGGTTCTTCCTCGGCTACGGGCTGATCTTCTTCGCCCAGCACGTCGTCACGGTCGTCGTGGTGACGGCCGTGCTCTTCTTCTACAGCTGGCAGCTCGCGCTGATTGCGCTCGCGATCACCCCCTTGATCGTGCTCACCGCGTACCGCTACAGCCACGTCTCCCACCCCGTGCTCCGCGACGTCCAGCAGAAGCTCGCCGACGTCGCCACGGTGGCGGAGGAATCGATCACGGGCGTGCACGTCGTCAAGTCGTTCTCGCAAGAGGATCGGCGCGCCGCGAGCTTCGCGACCGCGGCGAACGCTGTTTTCGTGCAGGCCGTTGCCGCAAACAGACAGCGCGCGCTGTACGTCCCACTGCTCACGTTTCTCCCGTCCATCGCCATTGCGGTCGTGCTGCTCGCAGCCGGCCACATGGTGATCTCGGGATCGCTGACGACGGGTCGTTTCTCCGCGTTCATCCTCCTGCTCGCGATGCTCGTCATGCCGGTGCGGATGCTCGGCATGTGGATCGGGCAGGCACAACGGGCCGTCGGCGCCGGCGAGCGGATCTTCGAAGTTCTGGACGAGCCCGAAGAGGTCACAGATCGACTCGGAGCCGAGGTTCTTGCGCCAGGGCCTGGCCGCGTGGTCTTCGAGAACGTGACCTTCGGCTACGACTACGAGCGTCCGGTTCTGGAGGGAATCGACCTCGAGATCCCGGCGGGCCGAACGGTGGCGCTGATCGGCAAGACCGGCTCGGGCAAGACGACCCTGGCAGCGCTCGTTCCACGCTTCTACGACACAACGGCTGGACGCGTCCTTGTCGACGGAGTCGACGTCCGCCACGTCGCGCGCCGGTCGCTGCGGCGGGAGATCGGCGTGATCTCGCAGGACCCGTTCCTGTTCTCGACGTCGGTGCGAGACAACATCGCCCTGGGCCTGCCGGACGCGCCGCACGAAGCCATCGAGGCCGTCGCCCACGCAGCTCAGGCGCACGAGTTCATCCTCGACCTTCCACAAGGGTACGACACCGTGATCGGTGAGCGCGGGATCACGCTCTCAGGGGGGCAGCGACAACGCATCGCGATCGCTCGCGCGTTGCTCATCGACCCGCGCATCCTCATCCTCGACGACGCAACTGCGTCTGTCGACGCCACCACGGAGGCCAAGATCCGGTCTGGCCTGCGTGAGGTGATGAAGAGCCGGACGACGATCATCATTGCCCACCGGCTCTCGACGATCGCGCTTGCCGACGAGATCGCCGTCCTCGACCAGGGCCGCATTGCCGCACGAGGCACTCAGGCCGAGCTGCTCGCGGAGAGCGCGGTCTTTCGCGAGATCCACGAGCACGGGCTACTTCAGCAGGTCGTTGCAGGATGAGGCCAAACGCCTGGCAATCGGCGCACTTTTTTCCCGAAGTCGTGTCCCACGCGTGCGCATTTCCTCGTTATGCTCGCAGTGGGTGGTGGGCCGGGGTGCCCCGTGAGGGCGGCGGTCGAAGGTGAGGGTCTGGCAGGCAGGGAGCCATCTCACCGATCGGCGCGACGCCCGCGTCGAAGACTGGTCCTGGCGGCAGACTCGCCGGCGCCTCGCAACGCTCATCCGTCTCGCACGTCCCTACCAAGGACGAGCCGCGCTCGCGATCGTCACGCTCGTTGCCTACACGCTGGTCGCGCTCCTTCCTCCGTACCTGATCAAGGTCGCTGTCGACGATGGGATCACGGCACGCGACCTGGAGACGCTCACCCTTGTGGTTGCCGCGTTCGTCGCCGCCGGAATCGCCGCCTTCGGGCTCTCCGCGGCGCAGACGTACTACACGGGCTGGGTCGGAGAACGAGGGCTTGCCGACCTCCGCATCCAGCTCTTCAACCACCTCCAGCGGCTCTCGCTCGGCTACTACGAGCGAAACCGTACCGGCGCGATCATCAGCCGGATCACGAACGACGTCGAGGCGCTCGACCAGCTCGTCACCGACGGCCTCTCGAGTCTCGTCCAGAACTCGCTCGTTCTCGTCGGCACGGCGGTCTTCCTGTTCGTGCTCGACTGGCGACTCGCACTCGCGACGCTGACCGTGCTTCCCCTCATGGCGATCGCGACGGCGTGGTTCCGATCGCGGTCGAATCGAGCCTACAAGCGCGTGCGAGAGCGGCTCGGCCTCGTCACGGCCACGCTCGCCGAGGACATCTCCGGAATGCGCGTGGTCCAGTCGTTCACGCGCGAGCCGACCAGCCAGGCCACCTTCCGAGGCATCAACGAGCGCTACCGAGAAGCGAACTACGAGACGGTGGTTCTGAGCGGTATCTACTTCCCCGCGGTCGACATTCTCTCGTCCGTCGCCACGGCGATCGTGCTGGGGCTCGGCGGGTTCCTCTACCTCGACGGCTCGCTGTCCGAGGGCACGTTGCTGGCCTTCATGCTCTTCCTCGCGAACTTCTTCGACCCGGTTCAGCAGCTCTCGCAGCTCTACAACACGTTCCTCTCGGCGACCGCAGCCCTGGACCGGATTACCACCGTGCTCGACGAGGAGCCCGACGTGGTCGACGCGCCACACGCCTTCGAGCTACCCGAGATCACCGGACACGTTCACTTCGACACTGTGCGCTTCGGGTACGGAGTCCTGCCCGACGTCCTGCACGAGTTCGAGCTCGACATAGCACCCGGGACGACCGTTGCGCTTGTCGGGCACACGGGAGCCGGCAAGTCGACGATCGCGAAGCTGCTTACCCGCTTCTACGACCCGCGCGCGGGGCGGATCACGATCGACGGCCACGATCTGCGAGACGTCACTCAGTGGTCGCTGCGAAGACAGCTTGGCATCGTCCCGCAAGAGGGCTTCCTCTTCTCGGGGACGATCGCCGACAACATCGCCTTCGGTCGTCCCGACGCCCCTCGCTCGGCGATCACCGACGCGGCCGAGGCGGTGGGCGCGGACAGGTTTGTTGCCGAGCTCCCGGACGGGTACGACACCGAAGTGGGTGAGCGCGGCTTCAAGCTGTCACTAGGGCAACGGCAGCTTCTGGCATTCGCCCGCGCGCTGCTTGCGAATCCGCGCATCCTCATCCTCGACGAGGCGACGTCGTCCGTCGACATCGGGACGGAGCGGCGCATCGAGGCTGGGCTTCGACGCCTTCTCGCGGGTCGCACGGCGTTCGTGATCGCGCACCGGCTCTCGACGATTCAGGGCGCCGACCTGATCGTCGTCCTCGACCATGGGCGCATCGTCGAGCAGGGAACCCACGACGAGTTGATGACGGCACGCGGCCCGTACACCCGCCTGTACGGCGACTGGGCGGCAGAAGTCGCCTAGCGGCCGCATCGCCTAAGCTCACGAACATCGTGTCCGAGCCCGACTACCAGGAGGAAGCCGCCGAGATACCGCTACCGGACGCGCTGCCGGACGCCCGGATGACACCCGCGGAAGCCGTGGCCGCGATGCATCTGCGCCTGCCGACCCGCGGAAACCGCAAGCTTCGGCGTCTGCTCGAGAAGGTCGAGGACGACAAGCAACTCAAGGCATGGTGGCACGCCGCGAACGTGAATGCGGTCACACGGCTGGCCATCAATGACCACTCGTGGGTTCACATCCAGATCGTCTCCAACATTGCGCTGAAGGTCTGCCGGCTGCTCGTGAAGCACGGCGTCGAGACGTCGCTCGTACGCGACTATCGCCTGGAGTCCGACGACTCGGAGATCGTCGTCGTGCTGGCGGCGCTCCTCCACGACGTGGGCATGTCGATCCACCGCCGCGACCACGAGGACTGGAGCCTCTTCCTCGCAGAACCGAAGATGAGAGAGCTGCTCGCCGACATCTACGACGAGCCCGAGCGCACGATTGTCGTCTCCGAGGTTCTCCAGGCGATCACGAGCCATCGCGCGGACGGCGAGCCGCTGTCGCTCGAGGCGGGCATCCTGCGCGTCGCGGACGCGCTCGACATGGCCAAAGGGCGATCGCGCATCCCGTTCGAGCGCGGGTCCGTCTCGATCCACTCGCTGTCCGCCGCCGCGATCGACGAGGTGAGAATCACCGACGGCCAGACGCGCCCCGTGATGGTCGAGATAACGATGAACAACTCGTCCGGCATCTACCAGGTAGACGGCCTGCTCAAAGCGAAGCTCACCGGCTCGGGGCTCGAGCCTTACGTCGAAGTGGTCGCGCGGATCGACACCGAGGCAGAGAAGCGCCTCGTACCCGTCTACCGCCTCGAGCTCGGCGATCCCGACAGTTCGAAGAGCTGACACCACCGCTAGAATCCGCCCGCCGTTGCGGGGTCGTCTAACGGCAGGACGCCTGGCTCTGGACCAGGAAGTTGGGGTTCGAATCCCTGCCCCGCAGCCATCACTCCAATGACGCGCCGTTGCCCCCGGGGGTTACGGTTGTAACGGTGCGATTGTGTTATTTGCAGCACTTTCGCACTTGACTCGTGCCGGTTCGTCTGTACAGTTAGCGAATCGCGTGACACGAGCGGCTCCGGTGGAAGCCGCGAACCTGTCCCCGAGTTGGGAGGAGACGAGAGCTGAGGGGGATCATCGTCGGCCTGTTCGCGTGCGTGCTCGCGACCCAGGCCACTGCGGCAACGATGCAAGGACAACCGACGCGCGCTCCACACCTCGCGGAGCGTGCGCCGCGCGCCCAGACGCTCGAGCAGCGGCTCGAGCGCAAACTCGCCGCAGCTCGGAAGTACGAAGTCAGGATTCGACGGCTCGAGGCTCAGCGACGGCTCCTGAGCTCCGACCCTCAACGCGCGCGTGTCGAGGTGTCGCGGCGTAACGCTCGGCAGCGACTTCGTCAGCTCGAGACGACGGTCGCCACGCTGCGTCGCGCGATCCGCACGCGGAACGCACGGCGAGCGGTACCGACGTCACCGCGGGAGGCGATTTGTGACACCTTCGGCCGCTACTGCGACGAGGCCGTCGCCGTCGCCTGGTGCGAGTCACGACTCCTCGTCACAGCGCAGAACGGCCAGTACCTCGGCCTCTTCCAGATGGGCTCGTACGAGCGGCGACTCTTCGGTCACGGGTCGACAGCGCACGCCCAAGCACAGGCAGCGCATAAGTACTTCGTCCAGTCGGGGCGCGACTGGAGCCCGTGGAGCTGCCGTTGGGCGGCTCAATAACCAGACAGTTTTCGTCGCAAACTGCGGCACCGCCGAAACGTGCTGGGTTTCCTTCCGGGCCCACTTCTGGTAGGTCTCCGCCGTACGTGTGGGGACAGCGGAAGCGTGACCGCCTGCGGCCTCTCGATGAGGCCGCCGCGTACGCGCGCTGTCACGGCGAGCGCGACGACAACGTCCGGCTCGTGAAGCTTCCTCCGCGGCGCGTCCGCTACGAGGCCGTTCTCTCGAGCGGCGAGAGCATCCGGCAAGACTTCGAGGTGCGGCTCGACACGCGCGAGCCCGAGCCGGCTCCCTAGCGCCGAACGAGGATCTCCGCCAAGGGCTTCCGCTCGAGGTCGGGCACTTCGCACTCTGCAGCCGGATACCCGACCGGGATCAAGACATACGGCCGCTCGTTCTCGGGCCGTTCGAGGATCTCGCGCAGGAACGCCATCGGGCTCGGCGTGTGCGTCAACGTCGCGAGCCCGGCCTCGTGGAGGCTCGCTAGGAGTAGGCCCACCGCGATCCCGACGGACTCCTTTACGTAGTAGTGCTTGACCTTGGAGCCATCCGACCGTAGGCCGTAGGCCTGCTCGAAGACGACGATGACGTACGGCGCGTCCTCGATGTGCGACTTGCGCCAGTCGGTGCCGAGAGGGCGAAGCGCCTCGAGCCACTCGTCCGGCATCCGGCTCTCGTAGCTCCTGCGCTCTTCCTCCTCGGCCGCCGCTCTGATCTTGCGTTTGACCTCGTGGTCGGCAACGACGACGAACGTCCACGGCTGCTGGTGCGCACCCGACGGCGCTGTTGCGGCCGTCGCGATCGCGTTCTCGATCAGCTCGTACGGGACCGGATCGGACGAGAACGAGCGCACTGAGCGGCGCCGTCGCATCTCCTCGAGAAACGCCCGCGAGCGCCGTCGCTGCTCGCCCTCCGCCATCCGCTCGTGGGCAAGCGGGACGAAACGCGGCTCCTCGGACACCGGAGTACCCTACTTCGACCTTTCGCTACCCTAGTCCGTCGCACGGCCCATTCGTCTAGTGGCCTAGGACACCGCCCTCTCACGGCGGCGGCACGGGTTCGAATCCCGTATGGGCCTTCTCAGCGCGTGGTAACGACCACACGCACAAACCCCGCAAGAGCGGGGTTTTCGTTCGCTGATGAGGGATTGCGGCCGCCGCGGCGTGGGCTCGACTGACGCGAAAGTACGTCCCGCGACAGGTCATGTACGCCCCACACGGGCCGCAGAGGACGAGTCCGACGAGGCCGCGTCCGGCCGTCGACCGTTGCGATTTCCGTTGTTGCCGGCGGTGACCGCCTAGGCTGTGGCCGAGCCCGCGAAGGAGTGCCCGTGCAGACCCGCCCGCTC
>DASTEM010000108.1:0-4700 GCA_035709545.1 Gaiellaceae bacterium
TCGACGCGTTGCGGTCCGCTGCCCCTTCGGCTTGCCGGCCGTGACCGAGCAGGCTCCGTACGACGTGAACGGCGAGCCATTTCCGACGACGTACTACCTCACGTGCGCGTACCTCGTCGCAGCGCTGGCGCGACTCGAGGCTGCGGGAGGCGTCGAGCGGTGGAGTCGGCGGGCGACGGAAGATCCGACGCTCGCAGCGTCACTGACGAGCGCGACTGAGGAACAACGCCGCATCAGGCGCGAGCTGGCCGGGGAGGGCGGTACGCGCGACGACGCGGCGTCGCTCGAGCTCGGAATCGGGGGTGCGCGGGCGCCAGAGCACCTCAAGTGCCTGCACGCCCACGCCGCATTTGCGCTCGCGGCTCCCGGGTACCTCCTCGGCGAGCGGATTCTCGAAGAGGTTCAGCCGCCGTGGCCGTCCGGCGTGTGTTGCTCGGAGGCGCTCCGCGACAGCATTTAGAGGCGTGATGCGAAATTCACGCGGGCCGGATGACGGCCACGACACCGCGCCGGATCGCCACCTTCGCGCGTCGCACTGGCTTCTAGCCTGCACGACGTGTAAGTGCGGACGCCCGGCTTGCTCGTGACCACCCCCGGCTGCGCGCCAATTCGCATCAAGCCTCTAGTCTCCGCCGTCGTGACGCCTGACGTTCAGAGCGCGAAGTTCGAATGGGAACGTGCGTATCGCGCCCTCGAGGAGACCGCGCAGGATCCGGTGCGGGAGGAGTCCCTCACCCAACAGCTCGAGGTGATCACGGGCGAGCTTCGACGGCGACTCGGAGGGAAGTTCACGCTTCGCGAGCTTGCGAGCGAGTATGTCCGTGCCGATGTCTGGACACGCGACGCCCTCGAGCGGGCCGAGATTCGAGGGTGGCCGCCGACGCTGTCGCTCGTCGAGGGCGCGGCCTTCCATCTCTATGCCCGCGGCGCCGTGGACTACTCACCGTGAGCATGCTCGAGCGACCGAGCCGCGACAATCCGCGGGCGCGCCCGCGTCGGGCTTCGTACGTCCGTATGTCGATCGCGGCGCTCGCCCTCGTGTTCTCCTTCCTCCTAGGGATTGCGTTCGCACGCACGCTCGACGAGCGGCCTGAGGATGGAAGAGCGGTGACGAGCGTCCGGACGCTCACACCGCTTCCGCAGGAGAGCCCCACACCCACGGTCACCGTGACCGTTACCGGTCCGTAGAAACTCGCGCCTTAGAGCTCGTCGGAGGCCTCGAGCAGCCCGGCAAGGATGATCCCGACCGCGCACGCGAGGCTGATCCAGATTCCGATCCCGCGGCTGGCGAAGAAGAAGCTGTCCGGGATCGAGATGAGCCGAACGAGCACGAGGATCGTCGCGACGGAGCCGATGCCGATCGTCACGAGGCTCTCGGGGACGGCCGCCGGCATCGCGACGCCCGCTTCCCGCAGCACCATCAGCAGGACCGCCGCGAGTCCGAGGAAAAGGACGATCTTGCCGATCGTGCCCGTGTGCCAGCCGATCACCGAGACCGTGGTTCCTTGGCCTTCGCCGGTGTACCAGCCCGTGAGGGCCGAGAGAGCGAGGAGCAGTCCCAGCAGAAATGTCAGCCGACTGCCGAGGCCCGACAGGCCTCCCACGCCGGCGAAACCCATGCGACCGCGTCGTGCGGGACTCTCCATCGCGTGAAGAATATGGCTTTCCGTCGGCTGGACACCCCTGCACACGGCGGAACTCTGTTCTTAGAATCTCGGCTGTGGCGCATCTCGCACAGACGACCACGCCCCTGACGGGCGAGGAGGAGGACGTTCCCCTCGATCCGGAGGCCGTCGAGCGCGCGTACCGATTCCACCGCGCCCGGCGTGCGGCCAAGGCGAAGCGGCATCGCGAGAAGAAGCGGGCGGGCGTTCGGTTCTGGGTCGTGCTCGCGGTCACCGTGGTCGTCGCGGTCGTGTTGGCCGCACGCACGCTCGGCGAGATCGAGCGCGTGTTCGGGTTGTAGGCCATGTCTGCAGAGCCGCTGGTCGAGAGGCCGGGCAGCCTCTCCCTCGGGGCGCTCGTCTTCGGCGCGGGAATCGGAGCGCTTGCGACCGAGATCACGGCCTCGCGGCTGCTCGCCCCGTACTTCGGGTCGTCGACGATCGTGTGGGCCAACCTCATCGGGATCGTCCTCGCGGCGCTCGCCCTTGGGTATTGGCTCGGCGGCCGGATCGCCGATTCCAGGCCTCGATCGTCCCTTCTCGGAGCCATCGTCCTCGTCGCAGCGGTCTGCGTTGCGGCGATCCCTTTCGTCGCCAAGCCGTTCCTCGATCTCACGGTCGAAGGCCTCGACGAGGCGTCGGCGGGCGCGGTTATCGGGAGCTTCGTCGCCGTCCTCCTGCTCTTCGCGCCGCCGGTCGTCCTCCTCGGCATGGTGTCGCCGTTCGCGATTCGGCTCGCAGTCGCGTCGATCGAGACTGCGGGCGCCGTCGCTGGGCGGCTGTACGCGCTGTCGACCGCGGGCTCGCTCCTCGGCACGTTTCTGTCCGCTCTCGTGCTCATACCGGCACTGGGAACGCAGCGGACGTTCCTCGTGGTCGCAGCGCTCCTCGCCCTGTCCTCGTGCCTGCTGCTCGGCGTGCGCTACGTCGTCGTGGCAGCCGCGCTGGCGGCTCTCGTGGCCGTGCCGCCCGGCGCCGTGAGAGCGGAGGCGGGACTCCTGCACGAGGAGACGTCGTACTACCAGTACATCCAGGTCGTCGAGCGTCCGGACGGACGGCGACTGCTCTCCCTCAACGAGGGCGTCGCGGTGCATTCGGTCTGGAGGCCGGACTCGGTTCTCACGGGCGGGGTGTGGGACGCGTTCCTCGCGCTTCCGTCTCTGCTCGATCGTCCGCTCGAGCGCGTAGCGATCCTCGGAAATGCCGCGGGGACGACCGCTCGCGCACTAGGGGTGTACTACCCGAATGCCCACGTCGACGGCGTCGAGCTCGACCCCGCAGTGAGCCGCGTCGGACGCCGGTACTTCGCGATGGACGAGAACCCGCGCCTCACCGTCCACGACGCGGACGCTCGTCCGTACCTGCGCACGACCGATCGGCGCTACGACCTGATCGTCGTCGACGCGTACCGGCAGCCGTACGTGCCGTTCTACCTCGCGACACGCGAGTTCTTCCGCCTCGTTCGCGAGCGTCTCGCTCCGGGCGGGATCGTCGCGCTGAATGTCGCTGCCGTCCCGGACGACAAGCGCCTCGTCCGCGCGATCGGGACGACCCTCGCTGCCGAGTTCCCCCAGGTGCTCGTGTGGCCCGCGCTTCGCTTCAACACCATCGTGCTCGGCTTGACGGAGCCGCTGACGGAAAGTGCGCTCTCCGGACGCCTGCGGATGGGGCCGGACGATCTCGCCTCGCTCCGCGAGCTGCTCGCTCGGGATGTACGTCCCGCCAAGCCTCTAGGGCGCGCCTGGACCGACGACAGGGCGCCTGTCGAGTGGCTCACGGACCGCATGATCGTGTCGTACGCCGCCGAGGGCGGCCGCCTCGACGAAGACTTCCTGCCGACGCGGCCGCGCCCATGATCTCGCTCGAGCGGCGCGACGGCCGGCCGCTCCGCATCGGCCATCGAGGGGCGGCGGCTCTTGCGCCTGAGAACACGCTCGAGTCGTTTCGGGCCGCGGTCGAGGCCGGCGTGGATCTTGTTGAGTTCGACGTCCTCGAGTTACGAGGCGGCGAGCTCGTCGTCGCGCACTCACGAGACCAGATCGTCCCGGAGACGCCAACACTCGACGATGCGCTTGCGTTCTTCGCCGACGAAGCCTCGCACACCGGCCTGCACCTCGATCTGAAGACCCGCGGAACAGAGGCCGGTGTCGCGGCCGCACTCGGTCGCTTTGACCTGCTGGACCGGAGCTTCGTGAGCTCCTTCCACTTCAGTACCGTGCGGAAGCTCGCACGGATCGCCCCACGGATACGGATCGGCATCACCCTCCCACGCGCCGTGCTCGGTATCACCGAGAGCGGCCGCGGCGCTTTATTCGCGCGCGGAGGGCTCTGGCTGCTCCGGCGAGTCGCACCCTTCGCGGCGCCGCTGGCTCTTCCGGCCTCGCGGGCTACGGCACTCGTCCTCCATCACTCTCTGGTCGGTGAGGCCGTCGTACGCAGGGCGCACGATCGCGGCGCGGCGGTGGTCACGTGGACGGTCGACGATCAGCGCGACCTCGCTCGCGTCGACGCCGTCGGAGTCGATGCGGTCGTGACGAACGATCCGCGCATTTTCACGTCTACACTGGAAACGTGACGATCTGGGCTCGCGCGCTGGGTGCTGGGCTGTTGGCGGCATGCGCGCTCGTGGGCTTCGCTGCAGCATTCGGCCTCGCCGCCTCGGCTGGTGCAGACCCCGGACAGACGATCCCGACAACCGAGCCTCCGACCTCGACGGAGCCTCCGCCCACCGAGCCCCCGATCGAGCCTCCGCCTCCATCGCCTCCGGCGCCCATCGCCTTCGGCGTGACGATCGGCGGCGTCGCCGTCGGCGGTCTCATGCCAGACCGTGCGACCGTCGTCGTCCAGAGAGCGTTCGCGCGTCCGCTCGTCCTTGTCGTCAGCCCCACACGCAAGATCCGGATCCAAGCTACGAAGCTCGGCGCGCGCTCGAACGTGCCGAAAGCCGTTCGTAGAGCGCGCGTTGCGAGACCTGGGGCGGCGGTGCCGCTCGACGTGCACCTGTCCATCGCACGCGTGCGCGGATACGTGGAACGC